>NZ_JABWRM010000020.1:0-89596 GCF_014268955.1 Pseudomonas sp. RW3S2
AGTAGGTCATCGTCAAGATTCATTTCGCAAAACCCCTATCTGCGTGAGCAGGTAGGGGTTTTGTCTTTCTGGCGTTCTGAAGCCAGGCCGGACCAGAGCGCTCCTGCACGTCGACACCGCGCACGCCACAGGACAAGCCTGCCTCTACAGGGTATGGTTCCGTCTGCGCACCCCGTCTTCCAGAGAGCACCCAATGGCTAACACCACGTCACTGCATCCAGGTTTCATGATCGTCCAGGGCAACCGCCTCGATGATTTGCGCAACCTGGTCGTGAGCGTGATGCGCAACTATCCCCTGGCGCCCCTGGAGAACGAAATCGCCCTGGTGCAGAGCAACGGTATCGCCCAATGGCTCAAGCTCGCACTGGCCGAAGACCCACAGGCCGATGATCAAGGCGGCTGTGGTATCGCTGCGGCCATCGACGTTCAGTTGCCCGGCACTTTCATGTGGCAGCTCTATCGCCTTGTGCTGGGTCGCGACGAGATTCCCGAGGTGTCGCTGCTCGACAAGGCACCGCTGACCTGGCGCCTGGTACGCCTGCTGCCCGCGCTGATCGAGCGACCGCACTTCGAGCCACTCAAGCGCTTCCTCACCGACGACACCGACCTGCGCAAGCGCTACCAGCTCGCCGAACGCCTGGCCGACCTGTTCGACCAATACCAGGTCTATCGCGCCGACTGGCTCAAGGATTGGGCCGCTGGCGAGCACGTGCTCAACACCGCCCGGGGCGAGCGCAAGCCCCTGGCGGATGGCAACCGCTGGCAGGCCGAGCTATGGCGTGCATTGCTCGACGATGTCGGTGCAGAAGGTATGGCGCAGAGCCGTGCCGGCGTCCATCAGCGTTTCATCGCGCGCATGGATACCCTTGAGCAAGCCCCCGCCGGCCTGCCGTCGCGGGTCATCGTCTTTGGCATCTCGTCGCTGCCCGCCCAGGCCCTTGAAGCCCTGGCCGGGCTGGCCCGCTTCAGCCAGGTATTGCTGTGCGTACACAACCCTTGCCGCCATCACTGGGGGGATATCGTCGCGGACAAAGACCTGCTCCGGCACCAGTACAAGCGCCAACAGCGCAAGCACGGCATGCCGCTGCAACTGGACGACGAGTCGATGCACCAGCACGCTCATCCGCTGCTGGCCGCCTGGGGGAAGCAAGGCCGTGACTACATCAACCTGCTCGATAGCTACGATGATCCCAGCAGTTACCGTGGTGTCTTCAGCGACGGTCGCATCGACCTGTTCAGCGACGCCCAGCCCACCACCCTGCTCAACCAGTTGCAGGACGACATCCTCGAGCTGCGCCCCCTGGCCGAAACCCGCGAGGCCTGGCCTGCCATCGATGCCACCCGCGACCGTTCGGTCCGTTTCCACATCGCCCACAGCCCGCAGCGCGAAGTTGAAATCCTTCACGACCAGTTGCTTGCGCGCTTCAGCAGGGATCCGACCCTGCGTCCGCGCGATGTCATCGTCATGCTCCCGGCCATCGATGACTACGCCCCGCATATCCGCGCTGTCTTCGGCCAACTCGACCGCCATGATCCGCGCTACATCCCCTTCACCCTCACCGACCAGGGCCAGCGCGGCCGCGATCCATTGCTGATCGCCCTGGAGCATCTGCTCAAGCTCCCCGACAGCCGTTTCGCCGTGAGCGAGATCCTCGACCTGCTCGACGTCCCCGCCGTGCGCGCCCGCTTCGGGATCAAGGAGAGCGACCTGCCGACCCTGCACCGCTGGATCGAGGGCGCCGGCATCCGCTGGGGCCTGAGCGGTGAACAACGTGCCCGCCTCGGTTTGCCCGAAGGCCTGGAGCAGAACAGTTGGCGGTTCGGCCTGCGTCGGATGCTGCTGGGCTACGCCGTAGGTGTCGGTGAGGCCTGTGACGGCATTGAGCCCTATGACGAGATCGGTGGCCTGGACGCGGCCCTTATCGGCCCGCTGGTGGCCCTGCTCGATGCTCTGGACGTGGCGTTCCAGACCCTCGCCGAGCCGGCCAGCCCCGTAGTGTGGGGCGCGCGCCTGCATGCGCTGCTGCAGGTGTTCTTCCTCGCCGAGGAGGAGCACGACGAGCTGCTGCTGGTGCAATTGCAGGACCTGCGTGACACCTGGCTGGAAACCTGCGAGACCGTCGGCCTGCACGATCCATTGCCGCTCACGGTCGTGCGCGAGGCTTGGCTGTCGGGGCTGGATCAGGGCAAGCTGTCCCAGCGTTTCCTGGCGGGCTCCGTGAACTTCTGCACCTTGATGCCCATGCGCGCGATCCCGTTCCGCGTGGTCTGCCTGCTGGGCATGAACGACGGTGATTACCCCCGCGCCCAGCCGCCGCTGGACTTCGACCTGATGGCCAGCGATTACCGTCCTGGCGATCGTTCGCGCCGCGAAGATGACCGCTACCTGCTGCTCGAGGCGCTGCTGTCTGCCCGTGACCAACTCTATGTGAGCTGGGTCGGGCGCAGTATCCGCGACAACAGCGAACGCCCCGCCTCGGTGCTGGTCGGCCAGTTGCGTGACCATCTAGCCGCCGGTTGGCAGCTGGCCGGAGCCCAGCAAGGCCAACGTGACGACCCGGGCCAGCAGTTGCTGCATGCCCTGACCCAGGAGCATCCCCTGCAACCCTTCAGCCAGCGCTACTTCCAGAAAGGCAGCGCGCTGTTCAGCTACGCCCACGAGTGGCAGGTCCTGCACCAGCCCGCCGAGCCACCCTCGGAGCTCGACCAGGCGCTACCGCCCTATGACAGCGATGAGCCGCTGAACCTGACGCAACTGCAGGATTTCCTCCGCCATCCGGTCCGGCATTTCTTCAGCCAACGCCTCAAGGTGTTTTTCGAAGCGCTGGAAGCGCCAACGCCGGATGAGGAACCTTTCGTGCTCGATGCCCTGCAACGCTACAGCCTCAGCGAGCGCCTGCTGGGTGCTGCATTGGCCGCACCCGACGACGCCGAGCAGGCATTGCGTACCCAGGCCCGCCGCCTGCAGGCATGCGGGCTGCTGCCATTGGCGGGCTTCGGCGAGTCGCTGCAGGCGGAACTGATCCAGCCCTTGCCAGACCTGCTGCAGCGTCATCGCCAACTGCTGGAGCGCTGGCATACCGTGGTAGAAGGCGCGCTGCCGCTTCACTTCGAGCGCGGCCCGCATCGCCTGGAAGGTTGGCTGGGGCGCGTCTACCAGGATGATGAACAAAGCCTCCTGAGCATCACCACCGTGCCCAACAGCCTGGGGGCCGGGCGCAACAGCCTCAAATGGCATCGGCTGATCCCCGCGTGGGTCATACACCTGGCGGCCTGCGCTGCCGGTTATCCACTGCACACCGCTTTGGTCGCCAGCGACCGCACCCTGCTGCTCGCGCCGATGCCCGAGGCGCAAGCGGGTGACCTGCTTGCCGATCTGCTGGTGGCGCGCCAGGGGGCGATGAATGCACCCCTGCCAGTGGCGCCCAAGACCGCCTTCGCCTGGCTGGCCCAGCCAGACCCGGACAAAGCCCAGGCTGCCGCCGAGCGCGCCTATGAAGGCGACGGCCAGAACAGCTTCGGCGAACGCAGCGAGAGCCTTGCACTGCTGCGTCAGTTCCGCGACTTCGCTGCGCTCACGGCTGACGAAACCTTCGAAGGCTGGTGCGAATCCCTCTACCGCCCCCTGTTTGCCGCCCCCTGGCAGACCCAAGGCAATCCGGAGACCGCCGCATGACCCAGGCCCGTCCCCTGGCCCTGAGCTTTCCCCTGCACGGCAGCCAGCTGATCGAAGCCAGTGCCGGCACCGGCAAGACCTTTACCATCTCGGCGCTCTACCTGCGCCTGATCCTCGGCCATGGCGGCGAGCAAGGCTTTGCCCGCGAACTGCTGCCGCCGCAGATTCTCGTGGTGACTTTCACCGATGCTGCGACCAAGGAACTGCGCGAGCGGATTCGCGCGCGTCTGGCCGAGGCTGCACGTTTCTTCCGGGGCGAGCTGGACGACGCCGACCCCTTGCTGCACCTGCTGCGCGACGATTATCCACAGGAGCACTGGGCCCGTTGCGCCAGTCGCCTTGAGGTTGCAGTGCAGTGGATGGACGAGGCGGCGGTCTCGACCATTCACGGCTGGTGCCAGCGCATGCTGCGCGAGCATGCCTTCGACAGCGGCAGCCTGTTCACCCAGAGCCTGGAGACCGATCACAGCGAATTGCTCGGCCAGGTCATGCGCGATTACTGGCGGCGCTACTGCTACGGCATGCAGGGCGAAGCGCTGGCCTGGGTGCGCAGCCACTGGGTGAGCCCGGACGCGTTGCTGCCGCGGATCCGCCCGCTGTTCGGCCGTGTCAGCAGGGAAGACGACGGTGCCAATCCACAGGCGTTGATCGAATCCGCCCTGCAGCGGCGCCACGCGCAACTGCGCGAGCTCAAGGCCCCCTGGGCCCAGTGGGCCGACGAACTGCACGAAATCTGCCGTGCGGCAGTGGCCGCCAAGCAGGCCGATGGTCGCAAGTTGCAGGCACGCTTCTTCGAGCCTTGGTTCGACAAGCTGCGCGCCTGGGCAGGTGACGAGCAAGTCATGGAACTCGACCTGGGCACCGGCTTCACCCGCCTGACACCCTCAGGCATGGCCGAGGCCTGGAAAGTGGGCGAGCCACCGGACCACCCGGCATTGCACGCCATGGAGACACTGCACGATGCGTTGCAGGCGCTGCCCGGCCCCGATTCGGCGGTGCTGGAACATGCTGCCGCGTGGGTCGCGGCGCGTTTCGAAGTGGAGAAGCGCCGACGCGCCGAAATGGGCTTCGACGATATGCTGTTGCGCCTCGAACACGCGCTGCGCAGCGAGGCCGGCGAGCGTCTGGCCGGGCTGATCCGCGAGCAGTTCCCGGTGGCCTTGATCGACGAGTTCCAGGACACCGACCCGGTGCAGTACGGCATCTTCGAGCGCATCTACCGGATCGCCGAAAACCGCCCGGAAACCGGCCTGTTCATGATCGGCGACCCCAAGCAGGCGATCTACGCCTTCCGCGGCGCCGACATCTTCACCTACCTCGGTGCCCGCCGTGCCACGGCTGGGCGCCTGCACAGCCTGGACACCAACTACCGCTCCAGCCAGGCCATGGTCGAGGCGGTCAACCGCGTGTTCCTGCTGGCCGAGCAACGCCCCGAAGGCAAGGGGGCGTTCCTGTTCCGTGAGGCCCACGACAACCCGCTGCCGTTCGTCGAAGTTCATGCCAAGGGCCGTAGCGAGCGCCTGCTGATCGACGGCCAGCCCTGCGCGGCGCTGCATTGCTGGCAGTTGCACAGTGACGAGCCGGTTGCCAACACGCTGTATCGTCAGCAACTGGCCGCCAGCTGCGCCAGCCATATCGTTGCCATGCTCAACGATGGTCAACGAGGTGTAACGGGGTTTGCCAACGCTCAGGGCGAGGTGCGCGGCTGCCTGCCTTCGGACATTGCCATCCTGGTGCGCGATGGCCGCGAGGCGCAGCTGGTCCGTGCCGAGCTGGCTGCCCGTGGGGTACGCAGTGTCTATCTGTCGGACAAGGACTCGGTCTTTGCCGCCCAGGAAGCGCACGATCTGCTGGCCTGGCTCAAAGCCTGCGCCGAGCCTGACGCCGAGCGCCTGCTCAAGGCCGCCCTGGCCAGCCTGACGCTGGACCTGCCGTTGCTCGAACTGGAGCGACTGAACCAGGACGAGCGGGTCTGGGAAGACTGGGTAATGCGTTTCCGTCTGTACCGCGACACCTGGCAGCGCCAGGGCGTGCTGCCCATGCTGCGCCGCTTGTTGCACGACTTCCAGTTGCCACGCACGTTGATTGCCCGTACCGATGGCGAACGTGTGCTGACCAATCTGCTGCACCTGGCCGAACTGCTGCAACAGGCGGCCGGCGAACTGGATGGCGAACAGGCCTTGATCCGTCACCTGGCCGAGCACCTGGCCAATGCCGGGCAGGCCGGTGAAGAGCAGATCCTGCGCCTGGAGAGCGATGAGCAACTGGTCAAGGTCGTGACCATCCACAAATCCAAGGGCCTGGAGTACCCGCTGGTCTATCTGCCGTTCATCTGCACCAGCAAACCGGTGGATGGCCAGCGCCTGCCATTGGCCTGGCACGGCGATGATGGCCAGGTGCTGCTGACGCTCACGCCCACCGACGAGCAGATCGCCTTGGCGGACGATGAGCGTCTGGCCGAAGACCTGCGCCTGCTCTACGTCGCCCTGACCCGCGCCCAGCATGCCTGCTGGCTGGGGGTTGCCGACCTCAAACGCGGCAGCCAGAAAACCTCGCAACTGCACCGCTCGGGCCTGGGTTACCTGCTGGGCGGGGGCGTCCCGCTGGCGGCTTCCGTGCAGTTGGCCGACTGGCTGCAGGCGCTGTGTGCCGAGGGGGCGCCCATTGCCTGCGTGCCTGTGCCCGACGCCGATGAACAGTGCTATCTCGCCCCGCAGGACAGCGCCGAACGCCTGCCTGCACGCAAGCCGCGCCGCGCAGCGGCGGAGCAGTGGTGGATCGCCTCCTACAGCGCCTTGCGGGTCGGCGACCAGAACCTCGGTGCCGACAGCTCCCAGGCCCAGCAATTGCTCGACGACGAGAACGTCGATGCACAGCGCCTGCGTGAAGTCCCTGCGGAAAACGGCGATATCCACCGTTTCCCTCGCGGACCGAACCCCGGCACCTTCCTTCACGGCCTGCTCGAGTGGGCTGGGCGTGAAGGTTTTGCCGAAGTGGCCGGCCAGCCCGCGTTGATCGAACGAACGGTCGGCCAACGCTGCAACCGTCGCGACTGGACCGGCTGGATCCCGACCCTGGCGCCCTGGCTGCAGCAGTTGCTGACGCAGGCCATGCCGCTGTCGCCGGACGGCCCGGTCCTGACCCTGGCGCAGCTCCAGCAATATCAGATCGAGATGGAGTTCTGGTTCGCCAGCCATCAGGTCGACGTGCTGCGCCTCGATCAGCTCGTTGTCCGCCACACCCACGGTGGCGCCGCGCGACCGGCAGCGCTGGCGACCCAACTCAATGGCATGTTCAAGGGCTTCATCGACCTGGCGTTCGAGCTGGACGGGCGTTACTACGTGGCCGACTACAAGTCCAACTGGCTCGGCCCCGACGGCAGCGCTTACAGTGCACTGGCCATGGAGCAGGCGATCCTCGACCATCGCTACGACCTGCAGTACGTGCTCTACCTGCTGGCCCTGCATCGCCAGTTGCGCGCGCGGCTGCCCGACTACGACTACGACCGCCATGTGGGCGGTGCCTTGTTCATCTTCCTGCGCGGTATTGGCAGCGTCGGCCATGGCCTGTATTTCGCCCGACCGCCCCGTGAGCTGATCGAGCAGCTCGATGCGTTGTTTCGCGGCGCCTGTGCGCCCGAACAGCAGGACCTGTTTGCCGGAGCCGCACCATGAGCCGAACCCTCGATGACCTGCTGCCGACACCGCTGCAGGCCGAGCACCTGGCGGCCCTTGCGCCGTTGAACGACAGCCATGACCTGCTGGCCCTGCTCGACCGTTGGGTCGAGCGCGGCTGGTTGCGTGCGCTGGACCGGGCATTCGTCAGCTTCCTCGAGGAGCGCGAGGCCGGCAGCGATCCCCTGCTGTTGCTGGCGGCGGCGCTGGCCAGTCACCAGTTGGGGCATGGGCATGTCTGTCTCGACCTTGAGCAGACTCTAGCCGAGCCCGATTTCGCCTTGTCGCTGCCGCCAGAGGGCGATGCGCTGGCGGGGCCGTTGCTGTTGCCGTCGCAGTTGCTCGCCACGCTCGAACCGAGCACCTGGCGTCAGCGCATCGCGGCCAGTCGGCTGGTGGCCTCGGGCGATGCCCAGGGCCAGGACGCGCGGCCGCTGGTACTCAGCGGCCAGCGTCTGTACCTGCGCCGGTACTGGAGCTATGAGCGGCGTATCGACCGGTCGCTGCAGCAACGCATCCTAGCAGATGAGTCGATTCCCGCCGACCTGCCCGCGCGCCTGGCACAGTTGTTCGAGGATGGCGCCCCGGCAGACCAGGTCGACTGGCAGAAGCTCGCCTGTGCGCTGGCAACGCGTGCCGCGTTCAGCATCATCACCGGTGGCCCTGGCACCGGCAAGACCACCACGGTCGTACGCTTGCTGGCCTTGCTGCAGGGGCCGGCGGTGGAGCAGGGCAGGCCCTTGCGCATCCGCCTGGCCGCACCCACCGGCAAGGCCGCTGCGCGCCTGACCGAATCCATTGGCCAGCAGGTCGAGCGTTTGCGTGTCCGTGCCGATGTGCGTGCCCAGATTCCGACCGAAGTGAGCACCGTACACCGCTTGCTGGGCAGTCGCCCCGGTTCGCGGCATTTTCGGCATCACGCCGGTAACCCGCTGCCGCTGGACGTGCTGGTGGTCGATGAAGCCTCGATGATCGACCTGGAAATGATGGCCAATCTGCTTGACGCCTTGCCAGCGCAGGCACGCCTGGTGCTGTTGGGCGACAAGGACCAGTTGGCCTCGGTGGAGGCCGGTGCGGTGCTCGGCGACCTGTGCCGGTATGCCGAAGAGGGGCGTTACACGCCCGCCACTCAGGCCTGGCTCGAGCAGGTGGGTGGCCAGTCGCTGCAGGGCAGCGGTTTGCAGCCAGGTGATGCGCGTCAGCACGCGCTGGCCCAGCAGGTGGTGATGTTGCGTTATTCCCGGCGTTTCGGCGAAGGCAGTGGCATCGGCCAGTTGGCGCGCCTGGTCAACCTGCAGCAGGCCCGCCAGGCGCGGGATCTGCTGAGCATGCCGCCTGAGGACGTGTTCGGGCTGTCGCTGCGCGGCGAGCATGACCGCGCCTTCGATCGCTTGCTGCTGGATGGCCTTGGGCGTGGTGAAGACGGCCCGCAGGGCTATCGCCACTATCTGCGCAGTATCGGTCGTCATCGGCCGGCGCCAGGCACGCCTGGCGATGACCCCGCGTGGGAGCAGTGGGCTGCCCTGGTGCTGAACAGCTTCGAAGGTTTCCAGCTGCTGTGCGCGGTGCGCAAAGGGCCCTGGGGGGTGCAAGGGCTGAACGAGCGTGTGGCGCGTGTGTTGCACAACGCCGGGTTGATCGACACCCGTCAACCCTGGTACGAGGGACGACCGGTGCTGGTCACCCGCAATGACTACGGCCTCGGCCTGATGAACGGTGATATCGGCATCGCCCTGCGCCTGCCCGACGAGCATGGCGAGCCACTGCTGAGGGTCGCCTTCCCGCGCAACGACGGCTCTGGCGGGGTGCGCTTCGTGTTGCCCAGTCGGCTCAATGAGGTGGAGACGGTGTTCGCCATGACCGTACACAAGTCCCAGGGCTCGGAGTTCAGTCATACCGCGCTGGTGCTGCCTGATGCGCTCAATCCCGTGCTGACCAAGGAGCTGGTGTACACCGGTATTACCCGCGCCAAGCAGTGCTTCAGCCTGGTGGAACCACGGGCGGGGGTCTTCGAGGCGGCTGTCGAGCGCAAGGTGCGTCGGATTTCTGGCCTCATGCTCGATCAAGCGTGATGTTCGTCAATACCTTGGCACTGCGGCCTTATGCTATCGTGCGGGTTATCTGAATTTAATTTGAGAGATTTCCCACATGACAGTGGTTGTCTCGCCCAGGGGGCGAGTGACGGGCTGCGTGCTTTCGCTAGTGATTGCCGCCTTGTCGCTGTTCGCCGTACCTGCCCGGGCGGACCTCCCTGCCACTGCAACCCAGGTGCAGCAACGCGCCAAGGCGGTAACCCAGGTCGTGCTGGGGATCTTCAGCTATGCCCGCTGGCCTGCTGACCCTTCGCCGCTGCGCTTGTGCCTGGTCGGCCCCACAGAATATGCCGACGACCTGATCAAGGGCACTGTGCAGAATGCCGGCCAGCCCCTGCAGGTGCGTCGCCTGCTGGCCGACGATGCACGCGTTTCCGGCGCCTGCGACGCGGTGTACATCGGCAAGCTCGACGCTGGCCAGCGTGATCGCCTGTTCCAGGCCCTGGTCGGGCATCCGGTCCTGAGCATCAGCGAGGCCGATGACCCGTGCACCGTCGGCAGCCTGTTCTGCCTGCACGTCGATGACGAACAGGTCAGCTTCGATGTGAACCTCGACTCAGTGGCGCGCAGTGGCGTGCGCATCCACCCCAGCGTGCTGCAATTGTCGCGGCGCAGGGCGGCGCAACCATGAAACTCACCGGCAGCCGCAGGAAGCGGCCGACCTTGCGGTCAGTGCTGGGGCGCGGGCACCTGGGTGTCGCGCTGATCGCCGTCGGACTCGTGGGCGTGTCCCTGACCGTGCTCGGCGTGGCAGCGTTGCGCGTCTATGCCCATCACAACCTGCACCTGATCGCCCGCTCGATCAGCTACACCGTGGAAGCGGCGGTGGTGTTCGACGACAGCGGGGCGGCCAGTGAAGCCCTGGCGGTGATCGCCGCCACTGAAGAGGTGGCAGACGCCAAGGTCTTCGACAGCCAGGGGGAGATGCTGGCGCACTGGCAACGCGATGACACAGGCTTGCTGGCACCCCTGGAGCGCCAGGTGGCCAAGGCCTTGCTGGGCGAGGCCATCCACCTGCCGATCGTCCGTCAGCAGCGCACGGTCGGGCACATCGAGCTGCTTGGCCAGGGCGGCAGCCTGCTGCGCTTCCTGCTCAGCGGCCTGGCGGGAATCCTCTTTTGCAGCTTGCTCAGCGCCGCAGTCGCCATCCACCTGTCGCGCCGGCTGTTCGGCGATATCGTCCGTCCCCTGCGGGGCCTGGCCAGCGTGGCCCATGCGGCGCGACGCGAGCGCAGCTTCGACCGGCGCGTGCCCGAGACGCCGATTGCCGAGCTCAATGAGCTGGGCAACGACTTCAACGCCCTGCTCGACGAGCTGGAGGTCTGGCAGAGCCACTTGCAGAGCGAGAACGAGACCCTCGCGCACCAGGCCAGCCATGACAGCCTCACCGGCCTGCCCAATCGCGCCTTCTTCGAAGGGCGCCTCAACCGTTGCCTGCGCAACGCCGCCCGGCAGCAGGACCGCCTGGCGCTGCTGTTCCTCGACAGTGACCACTTCAAGAAGATCAACGACAGCCTCGGCCATGCCGTTGGCGACGAGGTGCTGATCAATATCGCCAGCCGCGTGCGTGCGCAGTTGCGCGAGCACGACCTGGTGGCGCGCCTTGGCGGTGACGAGTTCGCCGTGCTGCTGACCCCCCTGCATTCACGCGAGGATGCCCAGCGCATCGCCGAGAAGATCGTTGCCAGCATGAGGCTGCCGATCCTGCTGGACGATGGCCAGCGCGTCAGCACCTCGTTGAGTGTCGGCATCGCCTATTACCCGGACGATGGCCAGGATTCGGCCAGTCTGCTCAATGCCGCCGATGCGGCGATGTACCAGGCCAAGCGCAATCGGCGCGGCCATTGGCAAGTGGCCCAGACGGAACGCTGAGCCACGGATTTGAACAACAGGAGCTGAACCGTGAAACACCCCTTTTCCCGACTGCGTTTTCCCTTGCTGGCCTTGCTGCTGGCAGTGTTGGCCTTGACCGGCTGCCAGACTGTGCCACCCAGTGGGCTGAGCCCTGAACAGATTGCCGTGCTCAAGCGCGAAGGGTTCACCCCCAGCGACGAGGGCTGGGCGTTCGACCTGTCGGGCAAGGTGCTGTTCGGCAGCGACCTGGACGGGCTCAACGGCCAGAGCCAGGCGATTGTCGAGCGGATCGGCAAGGCGTTGCTGTCGGTGGATATCCAGCATGTGCGCGTCGATGGCCACGCCGATGCCTCGGGCAAGGTGGCCTATAACCAGCAGCTTTCCGAGCGCCGAGCCCAGAGTGTGGCCCAGGCGCTGATCAGCGTCGGCATGCAGCCGCGCAACATTCAGACGCGCGGCTTGGGCAGTACCCAGCCGGTGGCGGACAACCGCACCAGTGCCGGGCGCACCGAGAATCGGCGGGTGTCGATCGTGGTGGCGTCGAACTGAGGAATGGGAGCAATGGCACCGGCCCCCTGTGGGAGCGGGCTCGTCCCGCGATCACCGGCGCAGCCGGTGCCATCCGCCTCAATCCTGCGCAAATACCATCTCCCGCGTCTGCCCCATCAACAGCGGCGCATTCGCCTCGGTCACATCGCGGATGTAATCCCACAGCAAAGTGATCCGCTTCAACTTGCGCAAGTCCTCCCGGCAATACATCCAGAACTGCCGCGTCACCTCCACCTCCTCCGGTAGCACGGTCACCAGTCGTTCGTCCTGCGCCGCCAGGAAACACGGCAGGATCGCCAGCCCGCGGCCCTGCAGGGCAGCGGTGTATTGGGCGATCACGCTGGTGCTGCGCAGGTGGGCGCTGGCGTTGGGGATCAGGTTGGCCAGGTACAGCAGCTCGGAACTGAACGCCAGGTCGTCCACGTAGCTGATGAACGGATGGCGCACCAGGTCGGCGACCTGGCGGATCGGTTCGTGGTGGTCGAGGTACTCGCGGGTCGCATAGAGGCGCAGGCGGTAGTCGCACAGCTTGCAGCACACGTAGGGCCCATGCTCGGGGCGCTCCAGGGCGATGACAATGTCGGCTTCACGCTTGGACAGGCTGATGAAGTGCGGCAGCGGCAGAATGTCCACCGAGATCGCCGGCCAGGTGTCGACGAAGCGGCTCAACTGAGGGGTGACGAAGAAGCTGCCGAAGCCCTCGGTGCACCCCATGCGTACGTGCCCGGACAGCGCAACGCCCGAGCCCGACACCTGCTCGCAGGCCATGTGCAGGGTGCTTTCGATCGACTCGGCATAGCCCAGCAGACGCTGGCCTTCGGCGGTGAGCACGAAACCGTTGGTTCGCGATTTCTCGAACAGCAAGGTGCCCATCGCCCCTTCCAGCGAGCTGATGCGCCGCGACACCGTGGTGTAGTCCACGGCCAGGCGTTTGGCTGCACTGCTGGCCTTGCGGGTGCGCGCTACCTCAAGAAAGAACTTGAGGTCGTCCCAGTTCAGCGCGCTGAGGGAGGTCAGGTCTTTTTGCATGTTGATCCGGTTTTTTTGTGCATTCTTGTTGGATGTTTGCACATCTATACTCGAACTCAGCCCCTGCACGCCACCCCGTTCGCTGCGGCGTAGGCGTCTTCGTTCCGACAATAATTCCAAGGAGAGCGCAGATGAACGCACCCCACACGCCCCACACTCAGGTCGAGCAGGTCAAGCTGCTGATCGACGGCCAATGGGTCGAGTCCAAGACCACCGAATGGCGCGACATCGTCAACCCGGCCACCCAGCAGGTGCTGGCGCGTGTTCCTTTCGCCACCCCCGAGGAAGTCGCCGCGGCGGTCGCGGCTGGCGAACGAGCCTTCAAGACCTGGCGTGACACGCCGATCGGTGCGCGCATGCGCATCATGCTCAAGCTGCAGGCGTTGATCCGCGAACACAGCAAGCGCATCGCCGCGACCCTGAGCGCCGAGCAAGGCAAGACCCTGGCCGACGCAGAAGGCGATATTTTCCGTGGTCTGGAAGTGGTCGAGCATGCCGCGTCCATCGGCACCCTGCAGATGGGCGAGTTCGCCGAGAACGTCGCCGGTGGCGTCGACACCTACACCCTGCGCCAGCCCATCGGCGTGTGCGCCGGCATCACCCCGTTCAACTTCCCGGCGATGATCCCGCTGTGGATGTTCCCGATGGCCATCGTCTGCGGCAACACCTTCGTGCTCAAACCCTCCGAGCAGGATCCGCTGTCGACCATGATGCTGGTCGAGCTGGCGCTCGAAGCTGGCGTGCCGGCCGGTGTGCTCAACGTGGTGCATGGCGGCAAGCAGGTGGTCGATGCGCTCTGCACCCACCCGGACATCAAAGCGATCTCCTTCGTCGGCTCCACCGAAGTGGGCACCCATGTCTACAACCTGGGCAGCCAGCACGGCAAGCGCGTGCAGTCGATGATGGGCGCCAAGAACCACGCCGTGGTGCTGCCCGACGCCAACCGCACCCAGACCATCAACGCCCTGGTCGGCGCGGCCTTCGGTGCGGCCGGCCAGCGTTGCATGGCCACGTCGGTGGCGGTGCTGGTGGGCAAGGCGCGTGAATGGCTGCCGGATATCAAGGCGGCGGCGAGCAAGCTCAAGGTCAATGCCGGCAGCGAGCCGGGCACCGATGTCGGGCCGGTGGTTTCCAAGCGCGCCAAGGAGCGTGTGCTGGGGCTGATCGAGAGCGGCATCAAGGAAGGCGCCACGCTCGAGCTGGACGGCCGCGACGTAAAGGTGCCGGGGTACGAGCAGGGCAACTTCGTCGGCCCGACCCTGTTCTCCGGGGTGAAGACCGACATGCAGATCTACACCCAGGAAATCTTCGGTCCGGTACTGGTCACCCTCGAGGTCGATACCCTCGACGAGGCCATCGCCCTGGTCAACGCCAACCCGTTCGGCAATGGCACCGGCCTGTTCACCCAGAGCGGCGCGGCAGCGCGCAAGTTCCAGAGCGAAATCGACATCGGCCAGGTCGGCATCAACATTCCGATTCCGGTGCCGGTGCCGTTCTTCAGCTTCACCGGTTCGCGTGGCTCCAAGCTTGGCGACCTCGGCCCATACGGCAAGCAGGTGGTGCAGTTCTACACTCAGACCAAGACCGTCACCGCCCGCTGGTTCGATGACGACAGCGTCAATGACGGTGTGAACACCACCATCAGCCTGCGCTAAGGAGACTGCCATGCGCATTGCATTCATCGGTCTGGGCAACATGGGCGCGCCCATGGCCCGCAACCTGATCAAGGCCGGGCATCAGCTCAACCTGTTCGACCTGAACAAGACCGTGCTGGCCGAGCTCGCCGAACTGGGCGGGCAGATCAGCACCTCGCCCAAGGATGCCGCCGCCAACAGCGAGCTGGTGATCACCATGCTGCCGGCCGCTGCCCATGTGCGCGGCGTGTACCTGAACGAGGACGGCGTGCTCGCCGGCATTCGCCCCGGCACACCGGCGGTGGACTGCAGCACCATCGATCCGCAGACCGCCCGCGACGTGTCCAAGGCCGCGGCGGCCAAAGGCATCGACCTGGGTGATGCGCCGGTGTCCGGTGGCACCGGCGGCGCGGCGGCCGGCACCCTGACCTTCATGGTCGGTGCCAGCCCCGAACTGTTCGGCACGCTCAAGCCGGTGCTCGAGCAGATGGGGCGCAACATCGTGCACTGCGGTGAAGTCGGCACCGGGCAGATCGCCAAGATCTGCAACAACCTGCTGCTGGGCATCTCGATGATCGGCGTGTCCGAGGCCATGGCCCTGGGCAATGCACTGGGGATCGACACCCAGGTGCTGGCCGGCATCATCAACAGCTCGACGGGCCGTTGCTGGAGTTCGGACACCTACAACCCCTGGCCGGGCGTGATCGAGACCGCCCCCGCATCGCGGGGTTACACCGGTGGTTTCGGTGCGGAGCTGATGCTCAAGGACCTGGGCCTGGCGACCGAGGCTGCGCGCCAGGCGCACCAGCCGGTGATCCTCGGCGCTGTGGCGCAGCAGTTGTACCAGGCCATGAGTTTGCGGGGCGAGGGCGGCAAGGATTTCTCGGCGATCGTCGAGGGGTATCGCAAGAAGGATTGATACGCGAGTGGGCTTGATCGCGGGCTGGATGGCCTTTCCCCTGTTACTGCGCACCAGGGGGAGGGCGCCGGTTCCGCGATTTTTTTTGCCCGCTGCACGCCGGTCAGTCGGGTAGCAGGCGATCGCGGCTGTTGGAGAGGTGCAGGCAGATCGCCGCCCTGGCCGCTTCCGGGTCCTGTCGGCGGATGGCGTTGAGAATCGCCTCGTGCTCCAGGTTGGCCAGATAAGCATGCCCCGCCAGGTTGGCCCCGGCGCGCTCTGCCTGGGCCATGCGCTTGCGCGGGATCAGGCCGTCACCCAGTTGCGCCATCATCTCGCTGAAATACAGGTTGCCGGTGGCCTCGGCGATCAGCAGGTGGAAGCGTCGGTCGGCTTCGATGCAGCTGTCACCGGCGGCGGCCAGGTCCTGGTAGTCGTCCAGCGCCTGGCGCATCTGCGCCAGTTGCCGGTCATTTCGGCGCAGGGCCGCCAGCGCGGCGGCCTGGCCCTCCAGGCCGATGCGCAGCTCCAGCAGGTCGCGCACGCTGGCGGCGTTCTCGGGGCCTACGCGCAGGCCGGAACGGGCCTGGCGTTCGATGACGAACGTACCGATCCCGTGACGGGCCTGT
Source organism: Pseudomonas sp. RW3S2 (assembly GCF_014268955.1). Taxonomy (NCBI): domain Bacteria; kingdom Pseudomonadati; phylum Pseudomonadota; class Gammaproteobacteria; order Pseudomonadales; family Pseudomonadaceae; genus Pseudomonas; species Pseudomonas sp. RW3S2. The sequence continues at coordinate 16,037 of NZ_JABWRM010000020.1, forward strand.
ACCAGACCCGCAGCCTGTAGCTTCGACAGCGCTTCGCGGACCACGGTACGGCTGACGCCATACTCGCGCACCAAAGTGTTTTCCGAGGGCAGCTTGTCGCCCGGCTTGAAGGTGCCCAGCAGCAATTGCTGGGTGAGGCTCGAGACCAGGTCGTGGGCACGGCTATGGGGGCGGGTCATGGGATGGGCTCGGAGGCAATACCTGTGGGAGCGGCGGGTCGCCGCCGTGACTTGTCCCGCGAAAGGGCTCGGCTGAACGTTCTCACATTACTTGTATGACAAGTTATCCACAAAGATTTTTTTCATCCGGATATTCCCCCTCCCATTGCCTTGGGTAGTCGACCTGATAAAAGCATTTCGCCGATTTTTACCTAGTTAACCGCTTGTATTTTGCTTTTTTCGCTCAATTTCCAACTTGTCGTACAACTCCGCCGGGAATATGCTCATTTCCACCTGGATGTCAGACAACTGCCTCGCCTGCCACCAGCACCCTCAATAAAAACAATGACTGGGAGATATCCCGTGAACGACACCCCCCCTGCGTCTGCCTTGCCCGGCGGCGATGCGCTGGCCAGCGCCGTAGCCAAGGTCAAGCGCCATGTCCTGCCGCTGTTCGTCATCATGTTCGTGGTCAACTACCTGGACCGCGTCAATATCGGCTTCGTCCGTCCGCACCTGGAAAGTGACCTGGGCATCAGCGCCGCCGCCTATGGCTTCGGCGCCGGCCTGTTCTTCATCGGCTATGCGTTGTTCGAGGTGCCGTCGAACATGCTGCTGCAAAAGGTCGGCGCACGTCTGTGGCTGACCCGCATCATGTTCACCTGGGGCCTGGTCGCCACCGCCATGGCCTTCGTGCAGAACGAGACCCAGTTCTACGTGCTGCGTTTTCTGCTCGGGGTCGCCGAAGCCGGCTTCTTCCCCGGAGTGATCTACTACTTCACCCGCTGGCTGCCCGCCGCCGAACGTGGCAAGGCGATCGCCATCTTCCTCAGCGGCTCGGCCCTGGCCTCGCTGATCTCAGGTCCGTTGGCCGGTGCGCTGATGCAGATCCAGGGCATGGGCCTGCACGGCTGGCAATGGATGCTGTTCATCGAGGGCATGGCCTCGGTGATCCTGTGCTTCTTCGTGTTCTTCTGGCTCGACTCCCGCCCGCAGGATGCCAAGTGGCTGAGCCCGGCCGAGCAGCATGCGCTGGTCGAGGCCATCGACCGCGAGCAGCGCGAGCGCGAGGCGGGCGGGGTGATCAAGACCTCGGCCTGGCGCCTGCTCAAGGACCGCCAGATCCTGCTGTTCTGCCTGATCTACTTCTGCATCCAGCTGACCATCTACGCCGCGACCTTCTGGCTGCCGAGCATCATCAAGCGCATGGGCGAGCTGAGCGACCTGCAGGTCGGCTTCTTCAACTCGATCCCCTGGCTGATCTCGATCCTGGCGATGTACGCCTTCGCCGCCGGGGCTGCGCGCTGGAGATTCCAGCAGGCCTGGGTCGCCGCCGCACTGGTGGTGGCCGCCATCGGCATGTTCATGTCGACCACGGGCGGGCCGGTGTTCGCCTTCGTTTCGGTGTGCTTCGCCGCCATCGGCTTCAAGGCGGCGTCGTCGCTGTTCTGGCCGATCCCCCAAGGGTATCTGGATGCGCGCATCGCTGCGGCGGTGATTGCACTGATCAACTCGGTGGGCAACCTTGGCGGCTTCGTCGCGCCCACCACCTTCGGCCTGCTCGAGCAGCAGACCGGCTCGATCCAGGGCGGGCTGTATGGCCTGGCGGTGACCTCGGTGCTGGCCGCCATCGCCGTGTTCTTCGTCCGTACCCGCGCCAAGGGTGCTCCTTCCCCTGAACTCAAGGCCCCTTCGGCCCTGGGCCAATCCCATTGAACGCCTGCCCGACAAGGACAATGACCATGCAGACGACGCCTCACTCCTCGACCCCGGTCGTCACCGACCTGCGCGTGATCCCGGTGGCCGGCCACGACAGCATGCTGCTCAACCTGAGCGGCGCGCACGGCCCGTTCTTCACCCGCAACATCGTGGTATTGCGCGACAGCGCCGGCAACACCGGCCTGGGCGAGGTGCCTGGCGGCGAGAACATCCGCCAGACCCTCGAAGACAGCCGCAGCCTGGTGGTCGGCCAGCCAATCGGCCATTACCAGCGCGTGCTCAATGCCATGCGCCAGACCTTCGCCAGCCGCGATGCCGGCGGGCGCGGGCTGCAGACCTTCGACCTGCGCATTACCGTGCACGCGGTGACCGCCATCGAGTCGGCCCTGCTCGACCTGCTCGGCCAGCACCTGAGCGTGCCGATGGCCGCGCTGCTGGGTGAAGGCCAGCAGCGCGAGTCGGTGAAGATGCTCGGCTATCTGTTCTACATCGGCGACCGCACCCGCACCGACCTGGCCTACCGCAACGAAGCCGATGCAGATGACGACTGGCTGCGCTTGCGCCATGAGCCGGCCCTGACGCCCGAGGCGGTGGTGCGCCTGGCCGAGGCCGCCAAGGCCCGCTACGGATTCAACGACTTCAAGCTCAAGGGCGGCGTGCTGCGTGGCGAAGAGGAAATGGAGGCTGTCACTGCGCTGGCCGAGCGTTTCCCCGAGGCGCGCATCACCCTCGACCCCAACGGTGCCTGGTCGCTGAAGGAGGCCATTGCCCTGTGCCGCGACAAGCACGATGTGCTGGCCTACGCCGAGGATCCGTGCGGTGCGGAGAATGGTTATTCCGGGCGTGAAGTGATGGCTGAGTTCCGCCGCGCCACCGGCCTGCCCACCGCCACCAACATGATCGCCACCGACTGGCGGCAGATGGGCCACGCGATCCAGTTGCAGTCGGTGGACATCCCGTTGGCCGATCCGCATTTCTGGACCTTGCAGGGCTCGGTGCGGGTGGCGCAGATGTGCCATGACTGGGGCCTGACCTGGGGCTCGCATTCCAACAATCACTTCGACATCTCGCTGGCCATGTTCACCCAGGCGGCAGCCGCCGCGCCGGGTGAGATCACCGCTATCGACACCCACTGGATCTGGCAGGACGGCCAGCGCCTGACGCGTGAGCCGCTGCGCATCGTAGACGGCCATGTACGGGTGCCGACGCGGCCGGGGCTGGGGGTAGAGCTCGATGAGGACCAGTTGATGAGAGCCCATGAGTGCTACCGCAACATGGGCCTGGGCGCTCGGGATGACAGCGTGGCGATGCAGTTCCTGGTGCCGGGTTGGACCTTCGACAACAAACGGCCTTGCCTGGTGCGTTGACAGAGAAGGCCCTGTCGCGGGGCAAGCCGGATCGCGATAGGGCCTGCGCAGCCAGTAAAAAGCTTTATGCGCGCTTTACCCCCGCGCAAACACCACCACCGCCGCCCGCACCTTGCGTCCACCGAACAGGCTCATGCGCTGGCAGTCCAGCGCCAACCGGTGGCGGCCGTGGTCGGTGTCCGGATCGTGCAAATAGACGAAGTCGGCATTCGATGGTATTCCCGCCGCCGAACCTGATCGCCAGCATTGGCGGGATGTCCAAGTTCAGCATGATGACTGCCGTGGTGGGGGCAGGAATGGTTCTGGGGCTCAAGCGCATGGCGCGGAGGATGGCGTGAGCAATCTGCAGACAGGGCTGTGCGTGGTGTCGGTGATCGTGATCTTCGCGGTGGTGAACTACCACTGGGATCACCGTCGCGACCAGCAGCAACTGTCTTGCTCAACATCCAAAGGTCCAGCCCAATCCCTGTGGGAGCGGGCTTGCCCGCGAAAAGCCCTTCGCGGTGAATAGCACCGATTTGACCCGCCTTCGCAAGACCCGGTGTCGTGATCGAACACCTTCATGGCGCGCTGGAACAATTTGCCCAGCACCCGCACTGCTTGAATGAAGCCGACCTCGACGCCGCCGCTCGCCAACCCGTGAACAACGTCAATAAAATCACCTGAGCCGCGTGCAACTCATTGTCCAGAAAGGAGATAGTTTTCGCCTACGCCTGCCCGTCCTTCCTTGTGTCAGCAAAAAAAGAGAACAAGATCAATGAACACCGTGGGAACTGATGGCAACCTTGCACAAGGTTTCAAGCCACGTCATGTAACGATGCTGTCCATCGCCGGCATCATCGGTGCAGGACTTTTCGTCGGCTCCGGACACGCCATCGCGGCTGCCGGTCCCGCCACCATCCTCTCCTATTTCGTCGCCGGCACGCTGGTCGTGCTGGTCATGCGCATGCTCGGCGAAATGGCCGTCGCCCATCCCGACACCGGCTCGTTTTCCACCTACGCCGACCAGGCCATCGGCCGTTGGGCCGGCTATACCATCGGCTGGCTGTACTGGTGGTTCTGGGTGCTGGTCATTCCCATCGAGGCGCTGGCCGCAGGCCATGTGCTCAATGCCTGGTTCCCGCAGGTCGACAGTTGGATCTTCGCCCTCGCATCGGTACTGCTGCTGGCCTGCACCAACCTGTTCAGCGTGGCCAAGTACGGCGAGTTCGAGTTCTGGTTCGCGATCCTGAAAGTCACCGCGATCCTGGGCTTCATCGGCCTCGGTTTTGCCGCGCTGATGGGCTGGCTGCCCAACCGCGAAGTCAGCGGCCTGAGCACACTGATGAGCGAGCACGGCGGTTTCGCGCCCAAAGGCTGGTCGGCGGTGATCGGCGCCTTCATCACCGTGATGTTCAGCTTCATCGGCACGGAAGCGGTGACCATTGCCGCCTCCGAATCCAGCGATCCGGCGCGCAACATCGCCAAGGCCACCCGCTCGGTGATCTGGCGGATCAGCACCTTCTACATCCTGTCGATCTTCGTGATTATCTCCGTGGTGCCGTGGAACGATCCGCAGCTTGCGGTGGTGGGCTCCTACCAGCGTGCGCTGGAGATCATGAACATCCCCAATGCCGCGTTCATGGTCGACCTGGTGGTGCTGATCGCCGTGACCAGTTGCATGAACTCGTCGATCTACATCGCCTCGCGGATGATGTTCTCGCTGGCCAAGCGCGGCGACGCACCCGCCATGCTCAAGCGCACCTCGAAGGTCGGCGTACCGCGTGCGGCGGTGTTCGGCAGCACGCTGATCGGGGCTGCCATCGCCATCCTCAACTACTTCGCGCCCAAGGGCGTGTTCGAGTTCCTGCTCGCCAGCTCCGGCGCCATCGCCCTGTTGGTGTACCTGGTGATCGCCATCTCGCAGTTGCGCATGCGCCGGCGCCTGGAGCGCGAGAGCACGGAACTGAAGTTCCGCATGTGGCTGTTCCCCTGGCTGACCTGGGGAGTGATCGTGTTCATCAGCTGCGCGCTGGCGGTGATGATGTATACCGAGGAGCACCGTGCAGAGGTCAGTGCAACACTGAGCCTGGCGATCGTGATCTCCTTCCTCGGCATCGTCACCACGCGCGGGCATGGCCGCAAGGTGGTGGTGCGGTCGATGGGGTAGCAGGGCGGATGTAACGGGTCATGACGAGGGGCGCCTGGACTAGGCGCCCTTCTGTCATGGGCCACAGCATCCTAGGAGCGGTCCGACATTTCCGGCGCGCTCCCTTGGATAGGCTTCCTGGCTTCGAACAATGCCAGGAGCCCTTCGATGAAAGACCACCCGCAACATGACAATGCAACCGCCTCTGCGCCTTCCAGGGATGAGCGCTTCGACGAGGTCGTGACCCTCATCCACTCGGCACGGCAACGCTGCATGCAGGCCGTCAACACACAGCTCATCGAGCTGTACTGGCAGGTCGGTGCCTACATCAGCCGCAAGATCGAGAATGCCGAGTGGGGCGACGCCGTGGTCAGCCAGTTGGCCGGACACCTGGCGCGCACGCAGCCAGGGTTGCGTGGGTTCACGCGACCGAACCTTTTCCGCATGCGCCAGTTCTTTGAAGCCTATCGTCACGACGAAGTTGTCTCACCGCTGGTGAGACAACTGCCGTGGACCCACAACATGATCATTCTCGGGCAGAGCCGGCGGGTGGAGGAGCGGGAGTTCTATCTGCGGATGGCCATCAAGGAGGGATGGTCCAAGCGCGAACTGGAGCGCCAGATGAAAGCCGCGCTGTTCGAGCGCAGCGTTGCCGACCCGCTCAAGGCCTCGGCCTCCCTCGCCCAGGCCCACCCGCAAGCCCTGTCGGTGTTCCGTGACGCTTACATGCTGGATTTCCTCGACCTTCCCCAAGCACATGCCGAAGCCGATTTGCACAAGGGCCTGCTCCAGCGCTTGAAGGACTTTCTCGTGGAGCTTGGCCGCGACTTCTGCTTCGTCGGTTCCGAGTATCCACTGCAGGTCGGTGGGCGTGACTTTGCCGTGGATCTGGTGCTGTTCCATCGCGGTCTCAACTGCCTGGTCGCGGTGGAACTGAAGGTCGGGCGCTTCGAGCCCGAGTACATGGGCAAGCTGGATTTCTATCTCGAGGCGCTGGACCGCAACGAGCGCAAGACGCATGAAAATCCCGCCATTGGCGTACTGCTGTGCGCCAGCAAGCATGACGAGGTGGTCGAGTACGCACTCAACCGCAGCCTGTCACCGGCCCTCGTCGCCGAGTACCAGACCTGCCTGCCGGACAAGGCACTGCTGCAGGCCAAGCTGCAAGAGTTCTACGCCCTCGACGCCCGCTGAACCCTCCCCGAAAACGACTCGCCCCTTGTGGGAGCGGCCTTGTGCCGCGATCGGGCGCGCAGCGGCCGCAATCCAGGCGACCGAGGTCATCCGAAACATCTCAGAGCCTGGTTTTACGGCCGCTGCGCGCCCGATCGCGGCACAAGGCCGCTCCTACAGGTGCGCCGGAGATATCACCATTCGTCAAATAATCAATTGAAGGATATCAAAATCACTATTAGCTTAACCATTAAATCGAACAATAAATATCGCACAGCGATACGTGAGGCTTGAATTGTACGATCCATTGGTTGATGCGAACCCAGGCCGGGCCCAGCCCCATGCGCCGTCCTATTGGGCCGATACCGCAGGTTCGCCGGTCGCCGACGATGGCCCGGTGCGTGGCAACGAAGACGTCGAAGTGGCGATCATCGGTGCCGGCTACACCGGCCTCAGTTGCGCGCTGCACCTGGCCCGCGAGCACGGGGTGCGAGCGGTGGTGCTGGAGGCGAACCAGACCGCCTGGGGTTGCAGCGGACGCAATGGCAGCTTCGCGCGCATTTCCGGTGGCCGCGTGCCGCTGGCTGCGCTGATCGAGCGCTACGGCGCCGACACCGCGCGCCAGTACTTCAACGAGATGCGCCAGGCGCTGGACACCACCCGTGGCCTGATCCGCGACGGCAACATCGACTGCGACGCGCAGCCCGATGGCGTGTACAAGGTCGCCAGCAAGGCCATCCACGTCGAGTCGCTCAAGCGCGAAATGGGCCTGTACAACGACCTGCTCGACTACCCGGCCCACTTCGTCGAAGCCGCCGACCTGCAGTCGGTGCACGCCGGTGCCGAGTCGTTCGGTGCACTGCACATGCCCGACGGCTTCAGCATGCATCCGCTGAAACTGGCCTGGGGCGTACAGCGCATGGCCCGCGAGGCTGGCGCGCGGGTGCACACCGGCTCGCCGGTCACCGCCTGGACCAGCAGCGCGCAGGGCCATCGCCTGGTCACGCCAGGCGGGGTGATCACCGCGCGCAAGGTGGTGGTCGCCACCAACGGCTACACCTCGCGCCAACTGCACCCGGCACTGACCGGGCGGATCCTGCCGGTGCACTCGCAGATCATCGTCACCCGGCCGATGAGCGCCGCCGAGAAGCAGGCCAGCCTGCCGGGTGCCGACTGCATGTTCGATACCCGCAACCTGCTGTTCTATTACCGCCGCCTGCCAGACGACCGCATCCTCTTCGGCGGTCGCAGCGCAGTGAACGGCCGCGACGCGGAAAACCCGCTGCACCGCGAGCGCCTGCTGGCGGCGCTGTGTCGCAAGTTCCCGGCGCTGCAGGGCATCGACGTGGATTACAACTGGGGCGGCTGGGTCGCGGTGACCAACAACTCGCTGCCGCACTGCTACCCGATCCAGGGCGTGGCCAATGCCTACACCGGCGGCGGTTATGCCGGCAGTGGCGTGTCGTTCTCGCTGCAGACCGGCAAGCGCCTGGCGCAGATGGCCTGCGGCGAAGCCCGGCCCACGCCGGTGCCGTTCCTGCACCAGGCGCCCAAGCCGTTCCCGTTCCAATCCTTCCTGCGTGTCGGCCAGCGCATGGCCTACGCCTGGTATCGCTTCAAGGACGCCGAGCGCGCGTCCGTCTAACTGGAGAGCGTCATGATCTATAGCGAGTACCTTATCGACGGTGAGCTGGTGCGCGGGCAGGGCGACGAGTCGCCGATCCTGGCGCCAGCCGACGAGCGTGTGCTGCATGTGCTGGCCGATGCCTCGCCTGCCCAGCTGGATGCCGCCGTCGATGCCGCCGAGCGTGCCTTCACCGGTTGGGCGCGCACGCCACCGCGTCAGCGCGGCTACCTGCTGCTCAAGCTGGCCGAGCGCATTGAGGCCGACGCCCAGGCGCTCGGCACCCTGGAAAGCCAGAACTGCGGCAAGCCGCTGCAAAAGGCGATTGGCCACGAAGTGCCGGCGGTCGCCGATGTGTTCCGCTTCTTCGCCGGGGCTGCGCGTTGCCTGCCGGGCAGCGCCGCTGGTGAATACGTCGCCGGCAGCACCAGCATGATCCGTCGCGACCCGCTCGGCGTGGTCGGGCTGATCGCGCCGTGGAACTACCCATTGCTGATGGCAGCCTGGAAGCTGGCCCCGGCCCTGGCCGCCGGCAACACCGTAGTGTTCAAGCCGTCCGAGCTGACGCCACTGAGCGCCCTGTACCTGGCGCGGCTGTGCGCCGAGATCTTCCCGCGCGGGGTGGTCAACATTCTTTCCGGGCGCGGTGCCACCCTCGGCGCGCAGCTCAGCGCCCATCCCAAGGTGCGCATGGTCTCGGTCACCGGCGACATCGCCACCGGCCAGGCCGTGGTCCGCGCCGCCGCCGGCAACCTCAAGCGTACCCACCTGGAGCTGGGCGGCAAGGCGCCGGTACTGGTGTTCGCCGATGCCGACATCCCGGCAGCCGTGCGCATGATGCGTACCGGCGGCTACTACAACGCCGGGCAGGACTGCACCGCGGCCTGCCGTGTGTATGTCGCCGAATCGGTGCGCGAGCAGTTCCTCGAACATCTGGTCGCTGAGGTCTCGACGCTGCGTACCGGTCACCCGGAAGATCCGGCCAGCGACTTCGGCCCGCTGATCAGCCGTCGCCAGCAGGAGCGCGTGCAGGGCTTCGTCGACCGTGCCGCGGCGCTGGCGCATAGCGAAGTACTGGTTGGCGGCAAGGTTCCCGACGGCCCGGGTTTCTTCTTCCAGCCGACCGTCATCGCCGGCGTGCGCCAGGACGACGAGATCGTGCAGAAGGAAGTGTTCGGGCCGGTGGTGTCGGTCACCGCCTTCGACGATGAGGAGCAGGTGCTGGCCTGGGCCAACGAAAGCGAATACGGCCTGTCGGCCTCGGTGTGGACGCGCGATGTGAAGAAGGCCATGCGTACCGCCAGCCAGCTGCAGTACGGTTGTGTCTGGGTCAACCAGCACATGACACTGGCCACCGAGATGCCCCATGGCGGGCTGCGCCAGTCGGGCTACGGCAAGGACTTGAGCCTGTACGGCCTGGAGGATTACACCAGCGTGCGGCACATCATGATCGACATCGGCTGAGGCCGGGTCACTACACAACAACACAAGAACACAACAACAAGCAGGGATGACTGCAGGACTGGATGTCCATGACGTTTCGCCAACTGTCTAACTACAACAAATGCAGGGGTTGAACATGAAACGATTCGAATGGCGTGCAGGCACCGTGGCGGTATTGCTGGGGCTGTGCACCTGGCAGGCCCACGCGGCCGAAAGCGTGACCTTCGCCGGCTGGGGTGGCGCCTTGCAGGACGCCGAACGCAAGGCCTACCTGGAACCTGCGGCGAAGAACCTGGGTATCGCCGTCAAGGAAGACAACATGGACGGCCTGGCGGCGGTACGCGCCCAGGTGATGTCCGGCAAGCCCAAGTGGGATGTGGTTGAGCTGGCCTCAAACGACTGCATGGTGGCCGAGAAGGAAGGCCTGACCGAGCCGCTGGACTTCTCGGTGATCAAGACCGAGGGCGTCGATCCCAGGTTCTACGGCAAGAACTGGATCGCCAGCCACGCCTACTCGACGGTCCTGGCCTGGAGCACCGAAGGCGGTGCCGCCAAGGCCCAGACCTGGAAGGACTTCTTCGACCCGTCCGTGAAGGGGCCGCGCGCCCTGTACCGCAACCCGTTCACCACGCTCGAAGTGGCACTGCTGGCCGACGGCGTGGCGCCCAAGGATCTCTACCCGCTGGACGTCGAGCGCGCCTTCAAGGTGCTCGAGCGGATCAAGCCGCAGGTGGTCAACTGGTGGAGCAGCGGCACCGACTCGGCGCAGTTGCTGCGCAGCCACGAGGTGGACTTCCTGGCCATCTGGGCCTCGCGCGTCGAGGACCTGAAGAAGGCCGGTCAGCCGGTGGACTACACCTATGACAAGGCGCTGCTCGACTATGACTGCGTGGTGGTGCCCAAGGGTGCCCCGAACAAGGCCCAGGCCATGAAGCTGATCGCGCAGATCATGTCGCCGCAAAGCCAGGCCATGCTTGCCACGCTGATCCCCAACCCGCCGGTCAACAGCAAGGCCTTCGACACCGGCATCATCCCGGCGGACCTGGCGAGCAAGCTGCCGACAGCACCCGCGAACGTCGACAAGGTGGCCTTCTTCGACCCGGCCTGGTGGCAAGGTCGCCAGGCCGAACTCCAGCAACGTTTCGACCTGTTCATCCAGAACTGATCGACCTTTCCGCGCCCTGTGCAAGCGGGGCGCACCTGGAGAAAAGCACATGCACAAACACCTGATCAAAGGCGCTGCGTTCAGCCTGCTAGCCAGCGCACTGTTCGCCGCCACGGCACATGCCGACGGCGGTATCACCTTCGCCGGCTGGGGTGGCGCCCTGCAGGATGCCGAGCGCAAGGCGTACCTCGAACCTGCCGCCAAGGCGCTGAACATTGCCATCCGCGAAGACAACATGAACGGCCTGGCCGCCGTGCGCGCCCAGGTGATGTCAGGCAAGCCGAAGTGGGACCTGGTCGAACTGGGCATCACCGACTGCGTGCAGGCCGAAAAAGAAGGGCTGTCCGAGCCGCTGGACAAAAGCGTGATCGACATCCGCGACATCGACCCGGCCGTGGTCGGCAACAACTGGATCGCCAGCCATGCCTACGCCTCGGTGGTGGCTTGGGCCAAAGACACCGGCAAGCCGGTGGCCCAGACCTGGCAGGCGTTCTTCGACCCCAATGTCAAAGGCGCGCGGGCCATGTACACCAAGCCCTGGCAAACGCTGGAGGCCGCGTTGATCGGCGATGGCGTGGCCCCGGCGCAGCTGTATCCCCTGGACATCGATCGCGCGTTCAAGGCCCTGGAGCGGATCAAGCCGCAGGTCGTCAACTGGTGGAGCGCCGGTGCCGACTCGGCGCAATTGCTGCGCAGCCGCGAGGTGGACTTCCTGGCGATCTGGAACGGGCGCGTGGCCGAGGTGGCCAAGTCCGACGACGCGGTCGACTACAGCTTCGACGGCGCCATCCTTAGCTACGATTGCCTGATCGTGCCGCGCGGTGCGCAGAACAAGGACCTGGCCATGCGCGTGATCAACCAGATCATGCAGCCGACCAGCCAGGCGACGCTGGCGACCTTGATCCCCTACGCGCCGGTCAACAGCCGCGCCTACGAGGTCGGCCTGATCAGCGCCGAGCAGGCCAGCCGCCTGCCGACCTCGCCGCAGAACATTGCCAAGGTGGCGAAGATCGACCCGCATTGGTGGGTGCAGAACCAGCAGGCGGTGCAGCAGCGTTTCGAGTTGTTCATCGCCCACTAGGACGAGGCGGGCCGTGCTGGCCCGCGTCATAACCCGTGTTCCGTGCCGCTTGCGGCCCCGAGTCTGACCATGTCTGAAGATACGAAGCTCTCGACCTCCATCGACATCGAGCATGTCACCAAGACCTACGGCAGCTTTGCCGCGCTCGATGACGTCTCCCTGAACATCCGCAGTGGCGAGTTCCTGTCGCTGCTGGGCTCGTCCGGTTCGGGCAAGACCACCTTGCTGATGGCCCTGGCCGGCTTCGTGCGCCCGGACGCCGGCAGCATCCGCTTCGGCGGGCGGGAAATGGTGTTCGAGCCGCCGCACAAGCGCGACCTGGGCATGATGTTCCAGAACTACGCACTGTTCCCGCACATGAACGTGTTCCAGAACGTCGCCTACCCGCTGAAGCTGCGCGGCTACAGCCGTGACGAAATCCGCAAGCGAGTCGGCGAGGCGCTGGAGATGGTCGAGCTGGACAAGCTGGTCGGGCGGCGCATCGACGAGATGTCCGGTGGCCAGCGCCAGCGCATCGCCCTGGCCCGAGCGATCGTCTTCGAGCCGAAGATCCTGCTGATGGACGAGCCGCTGTCGGCGCTGGATAAACGCCTGCGCGAGACCATGCAGCTGGAGATCCGTCGCCTGCACGAGCGCCTCGGCATGACCGTGGTCTACGTCACCCACGACCAGCGCGAGGCACTGACCATGTCCGACCGCATCGCGGTGATGAGCCAAGGGCGGATCCAGCAGATCGACACCCCCGAAAGCCTCTACGAACGCCCGGCCAACCGCTTCATCGCCGAGTTCGTCGGCGAGTCGTCGTTCCTGCCGGTGGCCATGCGCGAGGGCAGGGCATGGTTCCGCGACCAGCCGTTGCAGGCGGTGTTCAGCGAAGGCTGCCTGAACAACCCGAGTATCCTCCTGCGCCCCGAGAAACTGCGCTTCGTCGATGACGGCCAGCAGGGCCTGAACCTGTTCCGTGGGCAGGTCCACGACGTCATCTACCAGGGCGAAAGCCAGTTGCTGCAAGTGGACCTGGGCGAAGGCACGCAAGTGTCGATCCGCCGCCCCTCGCGCAGCTCCTCCGGTGACCGCCTGCCGACGCGTGGCGATCACGTGGTGCTCGGCCTGCACCCGCAGGACAGCCTGATCGTGGGGGACTCGGCATGACTGCGCTCAACCTGCAAGGCGCGCTGCATGGCCAGGCCCTGCAACGCGCGGGCAAGCGCCACGGCTGGTTCCTGCTCTCGCCAATGCTGCCGGCGCTGCTGCTGGTGCTGGTGACTTTCGTGCTGCCGATCGGCTGGCTGTTCGGCCTGTCGCTATTCGATGCCGACGGCAACCTCAGCGCCGGGAACTACACGCGCCTGCTGCAACCGATCTACGTGCTGGCGTTCACCCAGACCTTCAAGATCGCCCTGATCGTCACCGTAGTCTGCGTGCTGCTGGGCTACCCCTACGCCTACTTCATGGTCCACGCGCCGCGCCGCCTGGCAGGCCTGGCGATGGCGCTGCTGCTGATCTCGCTGTGGACCTCGCTGCTGGTGCGCACTTACGCCTGGCTGGTGCTGCTGCAGCGGCGCGGCCTGGTCAACGACGTGCTGACCTCGCTGGGCATCGTCGACACGCCGCTGGCGCTGGTGCACAACCTCACCGGCACGGTGATCGGCATGACCCACATCATGCTGCCGTACATGGTGCTGCCGTTGTATGCGGCGATGAAGAGCATCAACCCGCTGTACCTGCAGGCCGCCTCGACCTTCGGTGCATCGCCGACGCGGGCGTTTCGCGATGTGTTCCTGCCGCTGTCGCTGCCGGGGCTGGCTGCGGGCGCGACCTTGGTGTTCGTGCTCAGCCTGGGCTTCTACGTGACCCCGGCGCTGCTCGGGGGCGGCAAGGTGCAGATGCTGTCGATGCGCATCGAGAGCGATGTGTCGATGTACGCCAACTGGGGCGCTGCCTCGTCGCTGGGCGTGGTGCTGCTGGTGGCCACCCTGGTGATCCTGTTCATCGTCAAGAAGATCGCCGGCCTGGGCCGGCGCAGCGAGTGAAGCCATGAACCGACCCCTGAACCACTGGCTGGGCCTGGCCGCCCGCCGCGCCTGGCTGTACCTGCTGGTGCTGGCGATCATGGTGTTCCTGCTGACGCCAACCCTGATCGTGTTGCCGATGTCGCTGTCGGATGCGCGCTACCTGAGCTTTCCGCCCAAGTCGCTGAGCCTGCAGCCGTTCTTCAGCTACTTCGCCTCGATCGAGTGGCAGAGCGCAACGCGCATCTCGCTGATCACCGCGACCCTGACCATGATCCTGGCCACCACCCTGGGCACTGCGGCGGCCTACGCCCTGCACAACAGCCAGCAACGCTACCTGGGCCTGCTGCGCGGGCTGATGATGGCGCCGATGATCGTGCCGTCGATCTTCATCGCCATCGGCCTGTTCTTCGTCTACGCGCGGCTGGACCTGAACAACAGCATCCCGGGCCTGGTGCTGGCGCACACGTTGTTGGCGCTGCCGTACGTGATCATCAACGTCGGTGCCGGGCTCAAGACCTACGACATGACCCAGGAACACGCCGCCTGCATTCTGGGCGCCAGCCGCCTGCGTGCATTCTTCGACGTGACCCTGCCGCAGATCCGCTTCTCGGTGGTGTCTGCGGCCATGCTGGCGTTCGCCGTGTCGCTGGATGAGGCGGTGATCTCGCTGTTCATCAGCGGCGGCGACAGCGCCACGCTGACCAAGCGCATGTTCAGCTCGCTACGTTCGGAGATCGATCCGCTGATCGCCGTGGTCGCCACTTTGATGACCCTGTTGTCGATCATCATGCTGGCGGTCAGCCTCACTGCGCAGCGACGCGCCCAGCGCCGGAGCGAGTCATGAGCCTGCGCCTGCCGGGCGCCAGTGGCGCGCCGCTGAGTTTCAGCTGGAATGGCCGGCGCCTGCAGGCCCTGGCCGGCGACAGCGTCGCCCAGGCACTGCTGGCCAACGGCATTCGCGGCCTGGCCTGGACGCGCAAGGCGCACCGGCCCATGGGCTTGTCGGGGCTCTACACCACGGGCGTGCTGGCGCGGGTCGATGGTGTACCCAACGTGCGCCTGGACCAGTGCCTGGTGCGCGAGGGCATGCAGGTCAGCCGACAGAACAGTTGGCCGAACCCGCGTTTCGACCTGCTGCGCCTGGCACGGCTGGTGCCGTCCGGCTGGATCAAGGGCGGGTTCGAACAGAGCAACCTGGTGCCCAGCGGCGGTCGACTGTTCCAGCACTGGGAGGCATTGCTGGCGTTCCTGGCCGGTGTGGCCGAGCCCGCCGACCAGGGCTTCGCCGGCCCACCTCCGGTCGGCCAGCGGCTGCGCGCCGAGGTGCTGGTGATCGGCGCTGGGCCTGCTGGCTGCGCGGCGGCCAACCGCGCCGCGCAGGAGGGGCGCGAGGTGCTGCTGGTGTCCCGTGGCGAGTCGCCCGCGCGGTATGCCCGGCAAGCCGGTGCTGCGCTGGCGCCGCTCGATCCGCGGGTGCGCTGCCTGTTCGGCGTTGAGGTGTTCGGTGCCTACCGTGAAGGTCGCCTGCTGCTCGGTGCGCCGATCGATCCCGCACGCGGCGCGGTGGCGCTGGAGGCCGACGAGGTGATCCTGGCCACCGGGCGCAGGGTGGTGCCGACTCTGGTCCCCGGTGCCTGGTTGCCCGGGGTGATGGATGCGCGCACGGCGCTGGCACTGGCTGCCGACCGACGCATTGCGCCGGGCAAATCGGTGGTCGTGCTTGGCGACGGACAGCAGCAGGCCCTGGCCAATCGCCTGCGTCAGCTGGGTGTGCAGGTGGTGGCGGTGGCCGAGGTCGCTGAGCTGCAGCGGGTCATTGGGCACAACCGGGTCAGGGCTGTGCAACTCGAGCGCCTGCAGCCCTGCGATGCGCTGGTGTTGGCTGGCCCCGGGCTGTTCGACGACAGCCTGAGCTTCCAGGCCTCGGCCAGCGGGCGGCTGCAATTGGTCGGCGCGCGTTCTTCGCTGCGCCGCGCAGGCAGTGCCGCCGAGCCCGACCCGGCGCTGGCCCCCGCCCAGGACGCAGCCGTGCTGCTGTGTCCGTGCTTCGATGTGTCCGGGCGCGAGGTCGATGAACTGCTGGAGCAAGGCATCGACGACCTGGAGGTGATCAAGCGCCTGACCTCCTGCGGCATGGGCCCGTGCCAGGGCCAACCGTGCTGGGACTCGCTGCGAGCCTACGTCGCCGGACGCCTCGGCGTGCCCGTGCTGCAACTGGCGCGGCCGACCCTGCGCCCGCCGCGCCGGGCCCTGACCGTGGCCCAGGCCGCTGGTCTTTGCGACGTCGTGGAGCCACTGCAATGAACCTGAATGCCCCGCTGCCCAAGCGTTGCAGCATCCTTATCGTCGGCGCCGGTATCCAAGGCCTGTCGCTGGCGTTCAACCTGGCCGAGCGCGGTGTGCGCGACATCCTCGTGCTGGATGCCGGCTATTGGCAGGGCGGTGCGTCGGGACGTAACGGCACCCTGATCCGTGGCGCCTTCAGCTCGGTGGAGTGGACGTGCTTCTTTGCCTACTCCAACCAGCTCTGGCATGGCCTGTCGCGGCGCCTGGGCGAGAACGTCATGTACTCGATGCGCGGCTACAGCATGATCGGCGAGCGCACGGCCACCGCCGAACTGCTGCATCGCACCCGCGAAGTGCACCGCGAATGCGGCATCGATTCGCAGTTGCTCGACCCGGCACAGTTGCGCAATGTGCTGCCGGCCCTGGCCCACGAGCGGGTCAGCGCCGCCCTGCACCTGCCGGGCAGCGGCGTGGCGCCGCACCATGCGGCGATGCATGCCTATCACAAGGCCTGCGAGCGCTTGGGCGTGACCCTTCGCTATCGCACGCCGGTCGCTGCCATCGACCGCAGCGCTGGCCGTGTCAGTGGCGTGCGGGTAGGGGAGCAGCGCATCGATGCCGACGTCGTCGTGCTGGCCGGCGGCGCCAACAGCAATGCCCTGGCGCAGATGGCCGGGGTGCCGCTGGAGGGTTACCCGATGCGCCTGGAAGCCATGGCCCTGGAGCCGACCCGCCCGCTGATCGGCCCGGCCGTGGCCCTGCTCGACCGGCTCTGCTACATGCACCAGACCGCGCGTGGCGAAGTGGTGGGAGGCGCCGAGGTGGCCGAACGCCCGCAGGACACCCTCAATGCCGACGTCCCGGTGATGGCCGCGACCGCCAAGGCCTACATGGAGATGTTCCCGCAACTGGGCCAGGCGCGTATCCTTCGCCAGTGGGCCGGGCTGGTCCACATTTCGCCCGATTTCGGGCCATTGCTGGGGGCGCACCCCGCCTTGCCGGGGCTGTTCGTCAGTGCCGGCTGGTGCTACGGCCATGCCGGGGCGCCGGCGGCCGGCGAGCTGCTGGCCAGGGCCATCGTCGAAGGGACGGTGGACGAGCGCATGAAACCCTTCGCTGTCGAGCGCTTCGTACAAGGGCGTCCGGTGGTCGAGCCGGGCATCGTGCTGAGTCATTTCGAATGAACAATCGTGAATGGGAGCATCCTTTCGCGGCGGCCGAGCCGGCCGTCCGGGTTGCCTCCCTCAGAGCTGTCAGAAAAGGATCGAACGCCATGAGCGCCGCTGAAGAATCGCCCCTGTTCGTCACCGCCCTGTCCAAGGGGCTGGCGGTCGTCACTGCGTTTCGCAGTGGCCGGCCGAGCATGAACCTGGTCGAGCTGGCCGAAGCCACGGGCCTGAACAAGAGCACGGTGCAGCGCTCGGTGTACACCCTCGAAACCCTCGGCTACCTGGCCAAGGATGCCGTGACCAAGCGCTATCACCTGACCCCGCGCTCGCTCGACCTGGGCTCTGGCTACCTGCAGACCAGCGAGCTGGTCGAGCGCGCCAACCCTTACCTGCACGAGCTCAACCGCGACACAGGCGAGAGCTGCAACCTGCTCGAGCCCTGCGGAACGGACATGCTCTACGTGGCGCGTTTCCCCAGCCACAAGCAGATCCCGATCCACGTGCCGCTGGGCCGTCACCTGCCGATGTACTGCACCGCCGCGGGCCGTGCCTACCTGGCGGCGCTGCCGGAGCGCGAGAGCGAGGCCATCCTCGATGCCTCGCAACTGATGGCGCACACCTCCAGCACCGTGACCGACCGCGAGCGCCTGCGCGAGATCATCGCCAATGCGCGCAAGGACGGCCATGCCTTCGCCAGCGAACAGTACTACGTCGGTGACATCAGCGTGGCGGCGGCGGTGGTCAATGCCGATGGCTACCCGCTGGGCGCGGTCAACGTCGCTGTGCCGCTGGGGCGCTGGAACCTGGAGGATGCCAGGAAGGACCTGGCGCCGAAGGTGATCAACACCGCGCGCTCCATTGCCAGCGCGGTGCGCAGCCTGCGTCCCTTGACCTGATCGATTCCCCGTAAACCGGGGTCGCTGCGCGCCCCAATCGCGGGACTAGCCCGCTCCCACACGGACAGCTCCCGTCTGTAGGAGCGGGCTTGCCCCGCGATGGGCCTCGCAGCAACTCCACCCATGCCAACGCACCCTCGTATGCGTGACGGCCCCCGTTTGTCCGAAATAACCTGGAGTCCCCATGTCCATCCAACGTTTCCAGCCCAACAACAACCGCCTCAGCCACGCGCTGGTGCACAACGGCATCGTCTATGTCACCGGCCAAGTACCGGCCGACCGTACCCAGGACGTGCGCGGCCAGACCGCCCAGGTGCTGGCGCGCATCGACGAGTTGCTGGCCGAGGCCGGCTCCGACAAGTCGCACATCCTTTTCGCCCAGGTGTGGCTCAAGCACGCCGTGCAGGATTTTGCCGAAATGAACGCCGCCTGGGACGCCTGGGTGCCGAAGGATGCACTGCCGGCCCGTGCCACGGTCGAGGCCAACCTTGCTGCCGAGAACATCCTCGTTGAAATCGCCGTTCAGGCCGCGGTCAAGGAGTAAGGTCATGGCGACGATCAAGCATCTGATCCACGGCGAGCCGGTCGCGAGCGGCGGGCGCACCGCCGAGGTGTTCAACCCGGCCACCGGCCAGGTCATCCATCAACTCGAACTGGCCAACCGCGCCACCGTGCAGGCGGCCATCGACTCGGCCAAGGCCGCGTTCCCGGCCTGGCGCAACACGCCACCGGCCAAGCGCGCGCAGGTGATGTTCCGCTTCAAGCAGCTGCTGGAGCAGAACGAGGCGCGTATTGCACAGATGATCAGCGAAGAGCATGGCAAGACCATCGAGGATGCCGCTGGCGAACTGAAGCGCGGGATCGAGAACGTCGAATTCGCTTGTGCTGCACCCGAGATTCTCAAGGGTGAGTACAGTCGCAACGTCGGCCCGAACATCGACGCCTGGTCCGACTTCCAGCCGCTGGGCGTGGTGGCTGGCATTACCCCGTTCAACTTCCCGGCGATGGTGCCGCTGTGGATGTATCCGCTGGCCATCGTCTGTGGCAACGCTTTCATCCTCAAACCCTCGGAGCGCGATCCGAGCTCGACCCTGTATATCGCCCAACTGCTGCATGAAGCCGGCTTGCCCAAGGGCATCCTCAACGTGGTGCATGGCGATAAGGAAGCGGTGGACGCGCTGATCGAGGCACCGGAAGTCAAAGCGCTGAGCTTCGTGGGTTCGACGCCGATCGCTGAATATATCTATGCAGAAGGCACCAAGCGCGGCAAGCGCGTGCAGGCGTTGGGCGGCGCGAAGAACCACGCGGTGCTGATGCCGGATGCCGAGTTGGACAACGCGGTCAACGCGCTGATGGGCGCCGCCTACGGCTCGTGCGGCGAGCGCTGCATGGCGATCTCGGTGGCAGTGTGCGTGGGTGACCAGGTTGCCGATGCGCTGATCGCCAAGCTGCAGCCACAGATCAAGGCCCTGAAGATTGGTGCCGGCACCCAGTGTGGGTTGGACATGGGGCCGCTGGTGACGGCGGCTGCGCGTGACAAAGTGCTGGGTTATATCGACGATGGCGTGGCGGCTGGCGCCGAGCTGGTGGTCGATGGTCGCGGTTTCTCGGTGGCAGGCAACGAGAACGGCTACTTCGTTGGCGGCACCTTGTTCGACCGGGTGACGCCGCAGATGCGCATCTACCAGGAGGAGATCTTCGGCCCGGTGCTGTGCGTGGTGCGTGTGCAGAGCCTGGAAGAAGCGATGCAACTGATCAACGATCACGAGTACGGCAACGGCACCTGCATCTTCACCCGCGACGGCGAAGCTGCGCGGCTGTTCTGCGACGAGATCGAGGTAGGCATGGTGGGTGTGAACGTGCCGCTGCCGGTGCCGGTGAGCTACCACAGCTTTGGTGGCTGGAAGCGCTCGCTGTTTGGCGACTTGCATGCCTATGGGCCGGACGGTGTGCGCTTCTATACCCGGCGCAAGGCGATTACCCAGCGCTGGCCGCAGCGTAAGAGCCACGAGGCGTCGCAGTTCGCGTTCCCTAGCCTTTGAGGTTGATCTGACTGGCGCTTTCGCGGGCAAGCCCGCTCCTACAGAGGGTAAACCTGTAGGAGCGGGCTTGCCCGCGAAAGGGCCGGTCAGGCCACCACAACACTCAGCTACGACACGCCAGCAACGCCAGCAACGCCAGCAAATGCTCAGCAAAAATCTCCGGCCGCCCTTCGAACAACCGCTGCAACGGCTTCCCGCTCCCCAGGTGCGCATACAGCGCCCCCCGCTGCGCCGGTTCGCTCACCATGCGCACCGCCGCCTCGATGTACTGCTCCACCGTCGCGGCAATGGTCCACCCAGGCAACCCCGCCCGCCTGAACAACCCCTCGTCGATATGCTCGAACACCTCCGGCCCGGTCTTGCATACCCCTGGCAACCCCAAGGTGAAGGCGTCGATGATGCCGTTGGTGTTGCCGAACGGAAACGGGCTGAGGAACAGGTCGCAACGGTCGAAGGTGTCCAGGTACTGCGCATAAGGCTGGTGCGGGTGCACCACGGCATCCGGGACATAGCGGCGGATCAGGCGCTGTAGCTGCGGATAGAGCAACCCCTGCGCCTGGCCGATGAGAAAGTGCAGGCGCACGCGGCGGCCATGGCGCTCGCGGCTGCGCTCGACGATCTGCTGGCAGGCCTGGAGAAACTTCGGGTTGAGCTTCATGGTGGTGGCCGCCACGGCAATGGCCACCTCGGGGCTGTCGAGGCGTTCGCGGGCACCGAGCCTGACCTCGATCGCCGAGGGCCGGTACGGCTGGCCGTCGCTGGGCAGCAGGAGCAGACGCTCGCTGAAGCACGCCGGGTCGCCGACGAAGTCCTCCTCGACACTGATGTAGTCCACATGCCGCGAGCCGGTGGTCGCCGGGTGCCCGAGCGCCGCCACCTGCAACGGCGCCAGGCGCAGGTTGGCGACGAACAGGGTAAGCGGGAACATGCCGACACTGGGCATGTACAGCACCTGCGGGCGCATCTCGTTGGCGAGGGCGCGCACCTGGCGCACACAGGCGAGCAGGTCGTCCGGGGCCTCGAGCTCGATGAAGCGGTCGAACACCTTGCGCCCCAGCTCATCGACATTGCTGGCATAGCCGACCGCCCACAGCTCGAAATGCAGGCGGGCTGCCTCCAGGGTGCGCGAGTGGGTGCGGTAGATCGAATGCGCGCCGGAAAACCATTCCAGCACCACCAGCATGCGCGGCTTGCCCTGGCGTGTGCTGGTGGGCGCAGGCAGCGAGACGATGCCTTCGGCGTCCAGCTTGCGCTCGATCAGGCGGCAGATCGAACGCTTGATGCGGTGGCGCTGCGGCAGGTCGGCGTAGCTGCAGTGCATGTACACGTCGTGGATGATCGCCAGCGGCAACTGATCGAGGCTGTCGAGGCTGTCCAGCCGCTCGGGCAGCCAGGCCAGCAGCGCCTCGCGCTTGGAGTGCGCCGCAGGCGTGCCGAGAAAACGCGGCGACAGCAGGGCCATGAACAGCGCCATCGCCAGTTGCGGGTTCTGCGTCCACAGCAGCTCCACATCCAGCGGCAACTGCGACTCCGGTGAGTAGAGGATGCAGAACTTCACCAGTTGCTCCGGCGCCACCTCGAAGCGCTGGCTGTCCTGGCCGTGCAGGTTGAGGGTGCGCAGGATGTGGTCGGCGTTGATGAAAGCGCTGGCGGCGAACAGCGCCGACAGCCAGCGCTGGAAGTTGATCAGCTGGTCGAAGCCACCGGGGCTGATCTGGAACTGCGGGTCGCTGAACAGCGCGCTGATCGCGCAGGTCAGGCGCGTCAGCACGTGGGCTTCGAGCTCGTCCTCCGGCACGGCCGGCGACACCGACAGCCTGAACTGCCCGGACAGCTTGCCGTAGTGGCGGTCGATGATCAGCAGCAGGCGCACCAGCTCGCGCGCCGCCTCCTCGTGCTGGCGCGTGTAGCAGAGCTGCTCGAAGTGTTCCAGGGCGAATGGGGTCTGGTTCATCACGGGCCTCAGTCTTGCACGAGCGTGTCGTCGCCGAGCAGGGCCAGGTCCAGGTGGATCTGGTCGAGCTGCGGCTGCAACGGCGTTTGCCGGTAGTCAGGGTAGAGCACCTGGCTCCAGTTGGCGTAAGCCATCTCTTTTTGCTGGTAGCCACGCACATCGGCGCTGCTGCGCTCGAGCAGCGTGGCGTTGACCCGCCCGCCCAGGCGCTGCACCACCGCGCCGCCGTTGGCCGTGAGCGTGGTGCTGTCGCTGCCGTGAACGACGTAGGCCCCGCTTTGGCTGTCGGCGTCGATCAGCAGCACGCCTTCGTCGACCTGCAGCAGGTTGCTGCCGCTGGCGAAGTTCAGCGCCGTGCCACTGTCGCTGCGGGCGGTGACGGTCAGGTTGCCCTGGCCCGTGCTGATCAAGCTGTTGGCGCCAGTGCCCGAGCCGTTGAAGGTGATGCCAGTGGCGCCGTTGCTGCCGGTGCCGCTCAGGCTGATATCGCCACCTGCCGACTGGATCATCACACCATTGGGGCCGGTGCGCAGGAACACGCCGTTGCCATTGGCGCCGCCGTCGCTGCGCCCGTTCAGGCTGATGGCGCCATCCTGGGTGGCGATGGTGACTGAGCTGCTGGCGCTCGAGGGGTAGAAGTGGATGCCGTTGGCTTGCTGCGAATAGCCCTGGAGGCTGATCGAGCCGCTGCCGGTGGCGCGCAGGTTGGTACGTCCGGTGAGCATGCTGATGCCATGGGCGGCGGTCGCGCTACCGTCGAGGCTGAGGGTGCCGTTCTCGACGCTCAGGCGGTTGATGCCGCTGCTGTAGAAGTCGATGGCATCACCTGCGGCGGTAGTGCGGCCGACCAGGCTGACATTGCCGGAGCCGGTGGTCTGAATGATGTTGGTGACGCTGAGCAAGGCGATGCCGTGGTCCAGTTCGTTGTTATGGGGCGAGTGGAAGTGGCCATTGAGCAGGATGTTGCCGCCTTTGGAACTGATGCGGTTGGTCGAGGCGGTGCCTTTGCCCCCCAGGGCGATGGCGTCGGAGGTGCCGACCGAATCGCCACGCAGGGTGATGATGCCAGTCCCTGTGGTGATGGCTACGCCGCGCGAGTTTCCGGTGGAATTGAGGAAGATGCCGTAGCCGCCCCATTGGGTGCTGCTGGTGCCGCTGATCAGCACATCGCCGCTGTTGCTGCTCAGATCGATGGCGGCGCCACGGCCGGATGGCGCGATGTCCACGCCGCGCCCCGAGGCGCTTGTGCCTTCCAACACCAGCTTGCCGCTGATGCTGTTGACGCGGATGTTCGAGTAGTCGCCGCTGGCATCCAGGTAGAGTGCGCGGAACGAACCGGAGCCGGTGTTGATCACCGCGTTGTCGGCCTTGAGCCGCACATCGCCGGCGCTGCTGGCGATGTTGATGCGTGAGCCCGGTGCGTTGGCGTTGCCGTTGCCCGCCGCGATCAGCGCCAGGGCCGGGGTGTTGCCGCCTGTGGTGTTGCCTTCGACGCTGATGTCGCCCGCGCTGGTCAGGTTGATCGAGGCGCTGGCGCCGGTGACATTGAGCGCGGTGCCATAGCTGCCGCCGCTGTCGCCATCGAGCACGATGCGCCCGCCGTTGTCGCCGCGCAGGTTGACCGCCCCGGTGCCGGAGGCGGCCACATACAGGCCGCGGTTGCTGGCGCTGCTGCCCTTGACCGTGAGCGTACCGCTGCCCACCGAAAGATTCTGCGTGGAGCCTGCGGCGGTGGAGCAGACCAGCACGCCGAAACCTGAAACGGCATTGCCGCTCAAGGTGACATTGCCCGCGCCGCGGGCGGCGATGTTGTTGCTGGTGCTGAATACCCGAGCCCCGTTGCCGCCGCCGAGGTTGTCGGCGCTGATAGCGATGGAGCCTGCGCCATCGGTGAGCAGGTGGCTGCCGCCCCTGAGGATGAAGGCATCGCCTGTGCCGCGGGTGCTGGCCTGGCGAGCAATGATGTCGATATTGCCGCCACCGGCGTCCAAGGTGCTGGCGGAGATGTTCACCGCCGTGGCGCTAGAGCCTGATGCCAGGGTGGTCGAGGTCGCGCCACGGATGCTGATGTCGCCGCCGTTGGTGGTGATCCGCGTGCCGTTGCTGATGGCCACGCCCGTGCCGTTGCTGACGTTGGTGCTGGCGTAGCCATTGACCGGGTCGGCCGCGCTGCCGAGGGTGAGCTTGCCTCCGTTGGTGTTGATGGTGGCGTTGTTCAGGGCGATGGAGCCGTTGCCGCTGTTGTTGAAGTTCGACAGCATCGAGACGTTCAGCGACTTGCCGTCGGCGTTGCTGATGCGGGTGCCCTTCATGTTGACGTTGCGGTGGGCGATCAGCGTCAGGCTGGCATTGCCCTGGGCCTTGACGTTGTCCAGGACGTTGATGTCACCGGAGGTGCCTGCCCCGGAAGAGGTCTGCACGATGATATTGGCGCCTTCGCTGAGCGAAGCGTTGAGCGTCGCCGAGCTGAGGTTGGAACTGCGCCGTGCGTTGGGGGTGAACGGGCTGGTCCGGGAGGTGCGAGTGCTGGCACCGCTGGTGATATTGATGTTGTACGGATCGAGTAGCCAGGTGCCGCCCTGGCCGGACGCTGCGGCCAAGTTGACCAGGCCGGTAACGTCCAACGCGTTGCCGGAGGTCTCGACCAGGCCGCCCTTGCCGGCGCCGGCGCCCGTGGCGCTGATCACCCCTTCGAAGCGGGTGCTGTCACGCGACCAGAGGATGACCTTGCCACCGTCGCCGTCGCCCAGTCCGTTGGCCTCGATGCGCGCATCTTTGCCCATGTAGGTCGCCGTGGCCTGGTGCAGCGGGCCGCTGCCCTGGTAGTCGCCGCCCAGCAGCACGGTGCCACCGCCGGTGCTGCCGGAGGCCTCGATGCGACCTTGCTCGAACAGGCCGACGTATTCGCCGGTCAGGGTCACGTTGCCGCCATGCTCGCCTGCGCCACGGCCGGAGGCGTCGATCACCCCGCTGTTGGCGACCACGCCGTTGTCGCCGCCGTCCAGGACGATCCGGCCGTTGCGCTGTTGCAGGCTGCGCGCCTCGATCATGCCTTCGTTGTTGACCACGCTGCCGACCATTGCATCGCTGGTGCGTGCGCTCATCAGCACGGTGCCGCCATCGGCCTGCAGCAGGCCGCGGTTGGCGACGCTGGCGCCGACCGCCGCTTCATCGACCTGCAGGTTGATCAGGCCGTCGCCGTTGTAGTCGAGGGTAATCTTCTCGCCGCCACCGAGCACCACCGAGCCCATCCGCGCGATCACTGCGCCTTCGTTGCGCACCTCGCCACCGAGCAGGGCAACGCTGCCACCGTCGGCGGCGCGCAGGGTGCCCTGGTTGATCACCGCGCCGCGCTGGCCGTCACCCTGGAAGCGCAGGCGACCGGCCTTGAAGTCGTCGTCGTTGATGTCCAGGGTACTGGCGACCAGGCCGCCGACGTTGACCGACGCACCGTTGCCGAACAGCACGCCGCTGGGGTTGATCAGGTACACCTGGCCGTTGGCGTTGAGCTGGCCGAGGATCTGCGAGGCGTCGCTGGCGGTCACCCGGTTCAGCGCCACCGCCGAGGCGTTGGGCTGGTGGAAGTTGACCCGGGCGTCCTTGCCGATGTTGAAGCGCTCCCAGGTGGCGATCATCTGCTGGCTGTTCTGGGTCACGTCCAGCACATTGCCGGCCTGGCTGATGCCGCCGCTGCCGGAGGTGATCTGGCCGTTCGTCGGCAGGGCGCCTGCGTCCAGCGCCATGGCGTGCTGCGGCAACAGGCCGTGCACGGCGCAGAGTACCGCCAGGGCCAGGGGGGTAAGTGTCGGTCGTGGGCGACGACGGGAAAGGATGGCGTGCATGGTCGTCTCCTCAGAACGAATAGTTGAAGCCGGTGCCGATGGCGTTGATCGTGGTACCCACGCCCGGCGAATAGCCGCTGGCGGCAAAGGCGCCGGCCACGGCGAAGTTGTAGTTGGCCAGCGACTCGTTCTGCAGCAGCACGTAGTGGGCGAAGATCTCGCTGTTGCGGCTCAGGCGATAACCCACGCCCAGGGCGTACTGGCGTGCACCCATGCCACTGGTGTCGCACTGATAACCGGCGGCCGAGATCATCTTGCAATCGCCGGCCAGGGCGCGGGCGTAGCTGGCACGCAGGCGCCAGGCGCCGAGGCGGTGGCTGACGCCGAGCATGTAGGCGCGGCGCTTGTAGTCGGACAGGTCGCTGACGTTCTGGCTGTTGTTCACCACGCCGTCCTCGGCGTAGTGCAGCTCATCGGCCACCAGCGATAGCTTGGTATTGCCGATCTGGTAGCCCAGGCCCAGGCGGTAGCTGTAGTCATTGGACGAGGTGCCGTTAGTGACATGAGTGTTGCTGCCGACCCCACGCGAGTTGCGGCCAAGGCTTGCGACGCCGAAGTAGTCGACATGGCGCTCGGCGGCAGCCACCGCGGTGAAGCCGCCATTGGTGTAGGTCAGGCTGCCGCCATAGATATAGCCGTTGTCGACGTCTTCAGCGGCGCGGGTGCCATTGTTGGAGTAGGCGAGCTTCAGGGTCAGGCCGTTCCACTCCGGCGACCACCAGGCGACCATGCCGGACTGGCGTCGGTTGAACGCGGCATCCGAATGTTCGCTGCTGTCGGCCTTGCTGGCCGGGCCGTTGACGTTGCTGGCCATGCTGACGTTAAAGCCCGGTGAGCCGATGATGTTGTAGTAGGCGCCAGCGGTCTTGCCGCTGAACGGGTCGAGGCTGGTGGTGCTCTCCTTGAGCGGCATGTCCCAGACCCCGTACAGCAGGGTGCCGTAGCGGTCGTCGTCGAAGGCCACTGCGGAGTTGCGCAGGCGGGTGTTGGGCGAGATCGACTTGGGCGCGGTTTCGTCGCCCGACAGCGTGTAGTTGACCGAGATGCCATATTCGAGCTGCCACAGGAAGCGCGAGGTGTCGTTGATCGGGATACCGGCGCGGGCACCGACATATGAGACGTTGTCGCGGGCACGCAGGTAGCTGTTCATGTTGCGCCCGTTGGGCGTGGCCAGTTTGCTCCTGTCGACGGGGGCCGCGCGGGTCGAGTTGCGCCGGTCGACGTACTCGGGCACCAGGCCCAGCGAGCCGTAGAGGGTCAGCTCGGTGCTCTTGTCACGAAAGTCCTCGCGGGTGCCGAGGTCTTTGGCCAGGCCCGCGAAGGCCTGCGGCGAGCCACTGACCGAGAGCCAGAAACGCCTGGCGTCGCGCTCGTCGCTGGTCGGATCGTCGCCGTTGGAGAAGGCCAGGCTGGCGTTCATCACCAGGTCGCGGTGATAGATGTTCAGGCCCACCCCGTAGCCGTGGCGGCTGAGGCTGTTCTCGCTATCGTCCCAGGGCTT
This sequence comes from Pseudomonas sp. RW3S2, assembly GCF_014268955.1. Lineage (NCBI taxonomy): Bacteria > Pseudomonadati > Pseudomonadota > Gammaproteobacteria > Pseudomonadales > Pseudomonadaceae > Pseudomonas > Pseudomonas sp. RW3S2. The sequence continues at coordinate 43,600 of NZ_JABWRM010000020.1, forward strand.
CTTGTTGACCTTCACCCGACCCGCATCGGCGAACAGCGCACCTTCGGCGATGGCGCCATGGATGTTGCCCAGGTACTTGCGCAGCTCGACCCGGCCGAGCAGGCCTTCGTCACCGGCCGCTTCGCCGACTCCGTAGGCGCGCACGCCGTTGGGGCCGCCGAGGGTGAATTTCTCCGAGCTGTCGAGGTTCTTGTCGGCCCACTGGCCGCTGATGGCGGCGTACAGCGAGTAACCGCCGCCGAGCGCCTGCAGGCGGCTGAACGACAGGGTGCCCTTGTGGTAGGTGCCGGCGGCCTCGGCGGTCAGCGCGTCGAGGGCTGCGTCGAGCGGGGTGTTCTTGTCCAGGCGGCCGATGCCGTAGCCCAGGCTCCAGCGGTTGCTGCCGGCCCAGCCGTCACGCCAGTCGCCGTACAGGGTCAGGCCGCGGAACACGGCGCTCTTGCGCACCTCGAAGGCGCCAGCGGCGTCGTCGAAGTAACGGTGTTCCTGGGCCAGGTTCAGGCCGATGTTGGCGTCGCGGCTGCGCAGCAGCGAGGCATCGGCGAACAGCGACGACACCTGGGCGCTGCCGCTGGCGTTGGCGGTCTTCAGGCCTTTGCCGATGCTGTAGTCCATCTCGGCGTAGCTGGCACCGACGCTGATGCCGCTGGCGCCCAGTGGCAGGCGCATGCCCACGCCCTTGATATCCAGGCCCTCGAAGCTGGCCTGGTTGTTGAAGTACAGGCTTTCGCCGAAGCCGAAGGCGTCGTTGAGGCTGACGTTGGTGCTCATCCGGTTGCTGCCGGTGTAGTAGTTGCCGTAGTTGTCGAAACTGACCCGGCCGGTCCAGGCAGTCATCTCGCTCAACTTCAGCACGATGTCGGCGGCGCCGGGCTGGCGCGAGGGCTGCAGCACTGCGCGCACGGACACCCCGGCGATATCGGACAGGCGCAGCAGTACGCGCTCCATGTCCTGCTCGCGAATCACGCTGCCGCTGGGCAGTGCGTCGACGAAACGCTGCTGCATGCCGGCATTCAGGCGCACACCCGGGCCCGGCTCGGTGCGTACCGTGCCGACCTTGCCCTCACGCACCTCAAGGGTGACCACGCCGCCTTCGATTTCCTGCGGCGGCAGGTAGGCGCGGGCCACCAGATAACCGCGGCTGCGGTACAGCGCGGTAATGCGGTCGGCGGCGGCGCGCAGGCCGGTGAGATCGAGTTCGCGGCCGAGGTCGTTCTGCAATTCCTGCTGCAGGCGCGATTCGCTGATCTCGCGGTTGCCGGTGAGCTTGAAGGCCGTGACCTTGAAGCTGAACGAGGGGGCCGCCGAATTACTGCCTTGGGCCTGGCGCTGGTCGTCCTCGGCCTCGATGCGCACGCTGCCTTGGGGCTGCTGGCTGCGCTGCGCCGGGCGCAAGCTGTCGCGGTTGGTGTCGAACAGGGAGCCGGCACTGGGCAGGGTTTCACCCTGGGCTTGGCCGGCGAGCACGGCGGCGGTGAGTAACGTCAGGGCGCGCGGGTGCAACGCCCGGCGCACGGAGGCGGCGAGATAAGTCCGGGTCATGGCAGATTCTTTTGTTGTTTTTGTAGGAAGTGCGAACGGCGTCAGCGGGTCGGGAACAGGGTCCTGGCAACGCTTTTCGCGGCGAACAGGCGGGCGGCGTTATGGCCGACCTTGCTGACCTGGAATTGCAGATGGTCGATGGGGATGTGCCATTTCTGCGCGAGGAAGGCTTCGTAGCGCAGGTAGTTGAGCTGGCGCTCGACACGGGTAGCGCCCTGCATGGCAGCACCACAGGCGCGGTCCATGACCCGATCGTCCGGCTTGTCGTCGAGTTCGCCGACCATGTAGGTCAGATCGCGTGCGGCATAGCGCTGGAACACTTGGGTGGCGTTCAGGCCCTGGCGGGTGAAGTACGCCGGTGCTCGCTCCAGGCCATAGCGGTACCGCGTGTAGCTAGGGCACATGACCGTGAGCACCGGCTTGAAGGCGCCGTCCTGCAGGCGGTTGTCGTCCAGGTAGAGGTAGGACGAGGGGCTCGACACCACGTAGCGCACCTGGATGCCACTGGCGCGCAGGCGTTGGTCGCCGTCGCCGAGCAGGGTGTAGCGCTGCATCAATTGACCCCCGGCGGAGTGGCCGATGAACACGATTTCCTTCAGCGCAGGGAAATGCTGGCGATTGCCGAGGTAGGCGAGCAGGTCGTCGAGCACGGTGAACCCGGCGATACCGGCGCGCCCGCTCTGCGACTCGGTGCCGTGCATCCACTTGTCCTTGGGCCACAGCGGCATGTCATCGCCGGCACGGCGGTCGCTGGGGGTGAGGAAGTTGGGGGCCAGCAGCAGGGTGTCGCGGGCGCTGAAGCCTGCGTTTGCCAGCAGCTTTTCGCCGCTGTCGTAATAGTCGTCGGCGTTGCGGCGCACACCATGCAGCAGCACCACGGCGCGCTGTACGGGCAGGCTGGCAGTGTTCAGGTCGTTGTTGGCGAAGGCGACGAAGTTGTAGGGGGCCGTGTCGCCCAGGCGCAAGGTCTGGGGGGCGGCGACGGCCTGGACGGCCAGCAGGCTGGCGGCCAGGAGCAGCAGGGAGCGGGTGAGTGTGCGCAGAACGTGATGCCGCATGTAACCACCTCGTAAGAGTGCGGTGCCGGTCGTATCCCGTGGCAGTGTATGGGGATCGGCCGGTTTGATTGGAGTTATGGCGCCGATCCTAGCAGTGGTTTTTGCCGAGATAAAATATCTTGAATCGAGTGTTTTGATATTTTGAAAGTATCAAGTTGTCGTTGCCGATCTCCATACTAGAGAGATATTGGTTGGATATTTTTAATATATTTTTAATCTTCAAGCCCCGCCGCTAGCATCCCGCCATGTTCGCCCCTCCTGAGCGACACATTCGCGGATCCGAAACCATGACAACAAGAAAGACCCCGCTCTACCTGGCCATCGCCTACGCCCTGTTCGCCGCTGCCACGGCCCAAGCCGCCAACACCGCCGACCTGCCGTGCAAGACCACCGCCGAATGCGCCGAACAGGCGCGCAAGATCGGCGCCAGCGTGGACAAGTCCGCGCTCAAGGGCGGCCAGCAGGAAAGCCAGTTCGACTGGCTCAACCGCATCAACAAGGCGTCCATCGTCATGCTCACCGAGCAGGGCATCGTGCCTGCCGACCAGGGCAAGGTGATCGCCAGCGGCGTGCGCTATGCCATCGACCAGGCCAAGCAGCCCGACGGCAAGCGCCCCAGCGATGTGTTGCAGCTCGAGCAGGTGATGATCGACAAGATCGGCCCGCAGGCTTCGCTGATCCACTCCGGGCGCAGCCGCCAGGACATGTACGCCACCTATCGCCTGGCCTCGCTGCGCGCCGAAGTGCTGGACTACAGCGACGCCCTGAACGCCACCCGCCAGCGCCTGCTCAAGCTGGCCTCGGTCAACGTCGACACTCTGGTGCCGGCCTACACCAATGGTGTGCAGGCCATGCCGATCAGCTACGCCCACTACCTGCTGGCGTACGAGGCGTCGTTCCAGCGCGATGCCCAGCGCATCCACGACCTCTATGCACGCCTGAACCTGAGCCCGATGGGCACCGCGGTGCTGGCCAACTCCGGCTACCCGCTCAACCGCGAGCGCCTGGCCACGCTCTTGGGCTTCGATGGCCTGCGCGAGAACTCGCTGGATGCCAGCCAGGTCTCGACCTACGACATTCCGCTGGAGGCTGCCAGCATCGCCTCGTCGTCGGCCATTCGTGTGGGCGCGATCATTGGCGACATCCACACCCAGTACCACCAGACCCGCCCCTGGCTGCTGCTCGACGAGGGCTCGACCTACACCAGCAGCGCCATGCCGCAGAAGCGTAACCCGGGCCTGCTGATGCGCACCCGCGAGTCGGCCTCCGATGTGGTCGGGCTGGCCAACGCCACCACTGTGCGGGCACATAACGTCACCACCGGCATGACCGACTACAAGGCCGCGTTCGACGACCTGGGGCTGTTCAAGTCGGCCAACGAGATGTTCGAGCGCATGGACCTGGTGCTCGATGCCCTGCAGATCAACGCTGCCCGCGCCGAAGAAGAGCTGGACGCCGACTGGACCACGTCGATGGAGCTGGCCGACACTCTGGAGCGTCAGCACCACGTGCCGTTCCGCATCGGCCACAGCTTCGCCTCGCTGATCGTCGAGAAGGCCCGCGCCGAGGGCACGCTGCCCAAGGACTTCGCCTACGCCGATGCCCAGGCGCTCTACACCCAGGCGGCGAAGAAGTACAAATGGCAGGATGACCAGTTGCCGCTGAGCGAGGCTGCGTTCCGCGCCAGCCTTTCGCCACGGGCGATGGTCGAGAGTCGCCAGGGCACTGGTGGGCCGCAGCCGAACGAAGTGCGGCGCATGCTGATGGAGGCGGGCAAGCGCCTGGCGGCGGATCAGGACTGGATGAAGCTGCACCGGCAGAAGCTGGTGGATGCCGATGCGGCGTTGGACAAGGCCTTCGACAAGCTCGCTGGGCAGTAACGGCGTCGCAATCTCAAAAATCTAAGGCGTGCCCAGTCCCTGCGGGAACAACTGTCTTGCTCAAAATTTAAAGTCCAGCCCAATTCCTGTGGGAGCGGGCTGGCCCTTAGATTTTGAGCAAGACTGTTGCTCCTACAGATGTGGTGGATGCCTGGGAAACAGCGGTGTCCCCATACCTCAGAAAATTCCGAATCTTGTCGGCATCCCTTCAGTTCAAGGTTGCTTGGGAATTATCCTACGCACCACTCAGCCGTTTCTCTGTTGTTGGAGATAAGCATCGGGACTAACTTCCCCGGGTCGCCCATATGGCGACCGGGTGTGAGAGCCCGGCATCCAATACTGAGTAACGCTGTTATGGCAGCTGTGCGTGGGCAGGCTTTATGCCTGGCCGGCTTTTGCTCTGTGTTGGTCCGGTCTCTCACCCCACCTCAGCTGCCACCCTATCCTGTGAGAGGGATGGAGTAGTCGGCTTTCGACAACTCAACACAGGGCAATACCATGAAAAAAATCGTCCCCGATCCACCCCGCCTCAAGCTCATCAATACTCCCTACTTCTCCATCCACGCCGACCTGATTCCCCCGGACGCCCTGGCTCACGCCAGCGAACTTTTGCGCGGTGTCAGCGAGACCCTCGACGAGCACTGTCGCTCCATGGCCGGTACTCCCGGTCTGAACATGCTTGCCAACGCCGCGCATGCCGCCGAAACCGCGCGTGCCTTGATCGAACACGCCCTCAAACGGATGTGATGGAGGTTTGCCCATGAATGAAAACACCACGCCAGGCATCGCCACTGCCTTCGGTATGTTCCGCGTACAACCCGGTGTTCCCGTGGATCGGGCATTCGACGAAGCGTCGTTGCTGCTGGGCTGCGTGCGTGATCTGAGTCAGGGCAGTGACGAGGAAATCGCCCCTGCCGCCCTGACGGCATTGAGGTATCTCAGTGCACTGGCCAAGGCCTTGCTGAACGACCTTGAGGTGGCCAGAAACCAGCAGGTCTGACTGCAAAACCAGCAGGCTATTCGGAGCGCCGCACCGCTGTGAACACCGGCAAGGCCGGTGTCATTCACCGCGGTGCATGGCACCGGCTGTGCCGGTGATCGCGGGACAAGCCCGCTCCCACAGGTACCGCGCGGTTCCTACAGGTGCCCCTAGCCCAACACCTCGCGCAACCGCCCGCGATCCACCTTCCCGTGCCACCAGGCAATCGCCAGACACGCCACGCAATTGCCCACCACATTGGTCACCGACCGGCATTTCATCAGCCGCTCCACGCCAATCAGCAAGCCGATGCTCTCCAGCGGCACGATGTCCAGCACGCTCAAGGTCGCCGCCAGGGTGACGAAGGCCGAGCCAGCCACGCTGGTCGAGCCGAGCGAGGTGAACAGGCTGACCAGCACGATGGTCGCCAGCAGCGAGGGCGTCAGGTCGATATGCCCAAGCTGTGCGAGAAACAGCACCGCAACCATCAGGTACAGGCTCGAGCCGTTGAGGTTGAAGCTGTAGCCGGCAGTGAGGGTCAGGCGCAGGGTCTGGCTGTCGCAACCGGCCGCTTCGAGCTTTTCCACCAGACGCGGCAGGGCGGCCACCGACGAGCCGGTCGAGATCACCAGCAACAGTTCTTCCTTGATGTAGCCCACCAGCCGCGCCAGGCGACAGCCGAGCAGGCGCATCACCAGCAGCGGCACCAGCAGCAGGTAGGCCAGGCACGCGGAGTAGGCGGCAATGACGAACTTGGCCAGGGGAATGGCGGCGTCCAGGCCGTACTTGCCGATGATGAAGGCGATGGCACCAAACGCCGCCAGCGGCGCGAAGCTGACGATCAGGCGCATGATGCGGAACATCCAGGCCATGGTCCGGTCGAGCTGGCGGGCCAGGCGTCGGCCGGTTTCGCCGCTGCGCCCTAGCAGCAGGCCGCACACCAGTGCGGCCAGCAGCACCTTGAGGATGGGGCTTTCTTCCAGCGAGTCGAGCAGCAAGGTGGGCAGGCGCGAGAGCATCGGGCCGTCACCGGCCAGCAGCGGCACCGACCACACGTGGCTGGAGCTTTCCAGGCCGGCGCCGGGGCGCAGCAGCAGGGCGACCACCAGGCCGATCAGCAAGGATAGCAACGACATCAGTTGCCAGTAGGCCATGGCCTTGAGGCCCAGGCGGGCGGTGGCACGGTAGTCGCTCAGGGCAGCGGTGCTGGAGCAGACCAGGATGAACATCACCACCGGGGCGCAGACGCCGATGATGGAGATGAACAGGTCGCTGAGCGGCTTCATCTGCACCGCCAGGTCCGGCTGCCAGACACCCAGCAGCGCACCGGCCAGCAGGGCGAGCAGGAGCAAGGCAAGATCGGAGCGGGGACGGTTGCGGATCATCGGCGGTTTTGTTGTTTTTTTGATTTTGCCGATTCTAGCGTGAATGGTGCGAGGACTGCGCATGCGCCACAATGCCCCTCGCCACCAGCCCCCGGAGCCTGCATGGAACTTCGTCACCTTCGTTACTTCGTCATGGTCGCCCAGGAAAAGCACTTCACCCGTGCCGCCGCGCGGCTGAACATGCAGCAGCCGCCGCTCAGCCAGCAGATCCGCGCACTGGAGCAGGAGCTGGGCTTCGACCTGTTCATCCGCCATGCCAAGGGTGTCGACCTGACTGCTGGCGGCGAGGTCTTCCTTCAAGAGGCGCTGGACATCCTGCAACGGGTCGAGAACGGTGCGCAGAAGGCCGCGCGCACGGCCAAGGGCATCGAAGGCAATCTCAAGGTCGGCTTCACCAGCTCGGCAGCGTCCCATCCACTGATCCCCCGCATCATCCGGCGTTACCGAGATCTCTACCCGGACGTCGATATCGCCCTGCACGAAGGCAACGCCCGCGAGCTGACCGACGAGGTGAGCGACGACAGCGTCGATATCGGCATCCTTCGCGCGCCGGTCGATCGCCCACGGGGCATCGCCTATCACCGGTTGCTCAACGAAGAGCTGGTGCTGACCCTGCCGGTCGGTCATCGCCTGCTCGACAGCGGTGCGGCCATTGCCCTCAAGGACCTGGCCGACGAGCCGTTCATCCTGGTGCGCCGTCCGGGGGCGCCGGGGATGTACGCCAATTTGCTGCAGGCCTGTCGTAATGCGGGATTCGAGCCGAAGGTGGCGTTCGAGGTCGAGCGCATGCTGACCAACGTCAGCCTGGTGGCCGCCGGTGCCGGGGTGTCGGTGGTGCCGACTTCGATGCGCGGCTTTCACGAACACAGCGTGGCCTACCGGCCAATCCGCGACGCCCGGCCACGGCTGGCGGCGCCCATTACCTTGCTGTGCCGGCAGGACAACCCGTCGCCGCAGGCGGTGAATTTCGTGGCGTTGGCTCGACAGTTGGGCAGCGAGTTGCGCCGTGAACGACGGGAGGCCGGTGGTGCTGCGTTAGCTACAGGCTAATGACAACGCGACGCCTGGCTAACAAGGGCTGGGCGCTGGGAGGGTAGGGTGGCAGTAACACTGCAAAGCCTGTGGCGAAGTGATTTTGGCCGACAGGCTTGTGGTGGCTGTTCCGGCCTCATCGCGGGACAAGCCCGCTCCCACAGGTGCACCGACGATTCCGAAACCTGCGGAACACCTGTGGGAGCGGCGGTTCGCCGCTGCGACTTGTCCCGCGATGAGGCCCTGAAGATCACCCCCCTTCGGGAGCCTCACCATGTCATCCGCCCGCTTCACCCTGTTCACCGCCTCGGCGGTGTGCGCGCTGATCATCCTCGACACCAATATCGTCGCAGTCAGCCTGCCCAGCATCGCCCGCGACCTGTCCGGTTCGTTCGCCGACATCGAATGGGTGGTCAGCGCCTACCTGCTGGCCTTCGCCGCCGCCCTGCTACCGGCCGGCAGCCTGGCCGACCGCTTTGGCCGGCGGCGCATGCTGCAACTGGGCCTGGGGGTGTTCGGCCTGGCCTCGCTGGCCTGCGGCGCGGCACCGACACTGATGTTTCTCGACCTCGCCCGGGCCGCCAAGGGCCTTGGTGCGGCGCTGCTGCTCACCGCCGCGCTGGCAGCCATCGGTCACCGTTTCCATGAGCCCGAGGAGCGCATGCGCGCCTGGGCATTCTGGGGCGCGTGCATGGGTGCGACCATCACCTTCGCACCGCTGCTTGGCGGCCTGATCGCCAGCACCCTGGGCTGGCGCTGGATCTTCTACATCAACCTGCCGCTGGTGGTGGTGCTGGCGGTGATGGTCCGGCGCAGCGTCGCGGAATCGCGCGACAGCGCCGCTGCCCGCCTGGATCCGTTCGGCAGCCTGACCTTCGCAGGTGCGCTGGGCTACCTGATCTGGGCGCTGATCGATGCCAACCGCGTCGGCTGGGACAGCGCGCCCACCCTCGGTCGCCTGGTGATCGCGGCGTTCCTGTTCTTCCTCTTCGTGCTGGTCGAACGCAACCAGTCGCGGCCGATGATCGACCTGCAACTGATGCGCAGCGGGCGCTTCATCGGCGCTCTGCTCGGCATGTTCGCCTATGCCGCCTGCGCCCAGGTGATGATGACCTTGCTGCCGCTGTACCTGCAGAACGGCCTGCAGCTCACGGCGCTGGCTGCAGGCGCAGGCATGCTGCCGTTCGCCCTGGCGATGCTGCTGACACCCCGCCCGGGCATGCGCCTGTCGGCGCGGCTCGGCTCGGCGCGGATCTTCGCCCTCGGCCTGTTGCTGGTGGGGGTGGGCAACCTGCTGTGCGCCGTGGCCGCCGCCCAGGGCGGTTATGCCGCCTTCGCCCTGGCCAGCCTGGTGCTTGGTGCCGGGGCTGGGCTGCTCAATGGCGATACGCAGAAGAACATCATGGCCTGCGTACCGCGCGAGCGCACCGGCATGGCCTCGGGGTTGAGCACCACCACACGCTTCGGCGCGATCGTGCTGGCCATCGGTGTGCTGGGCGGGATCCTGGCCAGCCGCAGCGGGCAGTTGCTGCGTGAGGCGGTGGCGGGGGTGGCGCCGGGGCAACTGGACAAGGTCGGCGACATGGCGACCCGGGTCGCGGCGGGCGATCTGTCGGCGGCGCTGGCGGTGGTCGATCCGGGCCTGCGCGACACCCTGGCGCCGCTGGCGCGCCAAGCCTTCGTCGGCGGTTTCGAAGCGGTGCTGACCAGTGCGGGCGTGGCGGCGCTGGTGTTCGCCGTGGTGGTCGGGCTTCTGCTGAACCGACCACTCCCCGTGCCAGTCACGCAGCCGGCCTGATGATTTAATTTCATGGTCGCTATCAATCAACGCGATTAGAAGGCTGCACATTCTCTGGGTATAAAGCATGCAAAAAATGATGGCAAAAAGCTTTTATGCACTCGGGGGAGGACACTATGTTCAGAGGAATCAGCATCACCATGAGGTTGGCGCTGGGGTTTGCATTGGTCGTTGGGTTGATGCTGGTCATCACCGCCATCGGCGTGCACCGGGTGGGCGGGATCGACGCGCTGCTCACCGAGGTCAGCGGCAATACCACGGTCAAGCAGCGCTATGCGATCAACCTGCGCGGCAGCGTGCATGACCGCGCCATCGCCATCCGCGATGCCGTGCTGACCCACGATGACGGCCAGCTTTCGGGCTTCCTCCAGGACATCAAGCGCCTGGACGACTTCTACCAGACTTCCGCAGTGCCGCTGGCCAAGTTGCTCGGCGAGCCCCAGGCCGGCGCCGACGAGCAACGCCTGCAGCAGCAGATCCAGGGCATCGAGCGTACCGCCCAGGCCGCCACCGCACAGCTGCTGGAACTGCGCCACAAGGGGGACTTCGATCAGGCCCAGGCGCTGTTGCTGGCCCAGGTCGCGCCGGCATACAAGGAATGGCTGCGCAGCATCAACGCCTTCATCGACCTGCAGGAAAAGGATGTGGTGCGCGACATCGGCATCGTGCGTGACAGCGCTTCGGGCTTTGCCGGGTTGATGCTCTGGGCGGCGGCCCTGGCTGCACTGCTCAGCGTCGGCGCCTCGCTGCTGATCATCCGCAGCATTCGCTCGACCCTGGGCGCCGAGCCCGAAGAAGTGGCGCAATTGCTGCGTGGCCTGGCCCGTGGCGAGATCGACCAGAGTGTGCGCAGCCAGCACCCGGACAGCGTGATGGGCGCACTGGGCACCACCAACCGTCACCTCACCGAGATCATCGCCCAGGTCAATCAGGTGGCGACCGACCTGGTCGCTTCGTCCAGCCGCATGAGCCAGGGTGCTGCCGCCAACCAAGGGCGCATGCAGCAGCAGAGCGACGATACCCAGCACATGGCCAGCGCCGTGTCTCAGCTGGTGGCCGCCATCAACGAGATCGCCGGTTACGCCGCTGCAGCCGCACGGGCCTCCGAGGCGGCCGACCAGGAGGTGGACGCTGGCAAGACCGTGGTCGAAGGCACCGCCAGCTCCATGCACGAACTGGCCCTGGTACTGGAGTCGGCCACCGAGGCGGTGTTGCAGGTCGCCTCTGACAGCCAGGCCATCGAGAGCATCATCGAGGTGATCAACTCCATCGCCGAGCGCACCAACCTGCTGGCGCTCAATGCCGCGATCGAGGCCGCACGTGCCGGCGAGTTCGGCCGGGGCTTCGCGGTGGTCGCCGACGAGGTGCGCTCGCTGGCCAACCGCACCCAGGAGTCGACGCGCGAGATTCGCGGCATGATCGGCAAGCTGCAGGAGGGAGCCGGCAAGACTGCACAGATCGTCGGCGACAGCCGCGAACTGGCGCAGGACACGGTGGAACGTACCCAGGTCGCGCAGCGTTCGTTGAACGAGATCCGTCGCGAGGTGGCAGCGATCAGCCAGATGAACAATCAGATCGCCGCGGCGTCGTCGCAGCAGGATGTGGCGGCGAGCATGCTCAGCCAGGACATCAATCGCATCCACGCCTCCTCGCGTGATGCCCATGCAGGTTCGACGCGCCTGGCCGGAGACAGCCAGGAACTGCTGGAACTGGCGGATGCGCTGGGCAGCCGGATGGGCTTCTTCAAGACTGCCGGGTAGTTCCGCCAGGCCTGGCCTCTTCGCGGGTAAACCCGCTCCTACAGGGATTGCTGCGGGAGCGGGTTTACCCGCGAAAAGGCCAACACCGCCCTCAACCCTGTTCGATAAAAAAGAACGCTCACCCACCCCTTCGATAAACCATACTGCGGAAAAAACAACAGGTCTTTTCCGCATGATGACCCTGCGCCAGATCCGCCACTTCATCGCCGTTGCCGAAACCGGCTCGATCTCCGCCGCCGCGCAGGCGGTGTTCATCTCCCAGTCGACCCTCACCCAGGCGATCCAGCAACTGGAAGACGAAATCGGCGTGACCCTGTTCACCCGCCACGCCAAAGGCATGAGCCTGACCCACCAGGGGCACCAGTTCCTGCGCCAGGCGCACCTGATCCTGGCCACTGTGGAAAACGCCAAGCGCAGCCTGCAGCAGAGCACCGACCAGGTCGATGGCCTGCTCACCATCGGCGTCACCAGCCTGGTCGCCGGCTATTACCTGGCCGACCTGATCACCCGCTTCCAGCACGCCTACCCCAACGTACAAACCCGCGTGGTGGAGGACGAGCGCCCCTACATCGAGCACCTGCTGGTGGCCGGCGAGATCGATGTCGGCGTGCTGATCCTGTCCAACCTCGAAGACCGCCACGCCCTGCAGACCGAAGTGCTCACCCACTCTCCGCACCGCCTGTGGCTGCCACCACGCCATCCGCTGCTCGAACGCGACAGCATCAGCCTGGCCGATGTGGCAGGTGAGCCGCTGATCCAGCTCAACGCCGATGAAATGGGCCTGCACACCCAGCGCATCTGGAGTCGTGCGGGGCTTACGCCCAAGGTCACCTTGCGCACCGCGTCGGTGGAGGCGGTGCGCAGTCTGGTGGCGGCGGGGCTTGGGCTGTCGATCCAGGCCGACATGACCTATCGCCCCTGGTCGCTCGAAGGCGACATCATCGAAGCCCGCCCGCTGGCCGACCTCAACGAGACCCTCGACGTGGGCCTGGCCTGGCGCCGGGGCACGGCGCGCACGCCGCTGGTGGACCCGTTCCTGACATTGGCCAGGGGGCAGGGCAGCCAGCGCAAGGTATCGATTTAACCGAACGAGACTTTCAATATTTAGAATTTGTGAAGCTGGCTGTCGGGCTCTAGTCTCGTTTCAAGTGGACGCGCCCGACCCACCGCGGAGGCGCCATGCACGACGACATGAAAAAAAGAAGAAGTCCGAAAATGCCCACCAGTCTTCCGCTGTACAGCGCGCAGTTGATCGATGGCCACCTGGTTGCCGGGGAAGGGCTGGTCGAGCCCATCGTCAACCCGGCGACCGGCGAGTTGCTGCTGAATGTCGGCGAGGCTTCCCTCGAACAGCTTGAGCGCGCGGTACAGGCGGCCCAGCGCGCTTTTGCCGGCTGGTCGCGCACCACCCCTGCGCAACGCGCCGCCACCTTGCTGGCCATCGCCGACGCCATCGACGCCAATGCCGACCTGCTTGCCCGTCTCGAGGCACTGAACTGCGGCAAGCCCCTGCACCTGGCGCGCCAGGACGATATTCCCGCCACTGCCGATGTGTTCCGCTTCTTTGCCGGTGCCGTGCGCTGCCAGCAGGGCCAACTCACTGGCGAGTACGTCGCCGGGCACACCAGCATGGTGCGCCGCGACCCGGTGGGTGTCGTCGCATCGATTGCGCCGTGGAACTACCCACTCATGATGGCCGCCTGGAAGATCGCCCCGGCCCTGGCCGCAGGCAACACCTTGGTGTTCAAACCCTCCGAACACACGCCGCTGTCGATCCTGGCGCTGGCGCCGCTGCTGGCCGATATCCTGCCGGCGGGCGTGCTGAACATCGTCTGCGGTGGCGGCGAGGCGGTCGGCAGCCATCTGGTCGGCCACCCCAAGGTGCGCATGGTGTCGCTGACCGGCGATATCGTCACCGGCCAGAAGATCCTGCAGGCCGCTTCACGCACGCTCAAGCGCACCCATCTGGAACTCGGCGGCAAGGCTCCGGTGATCGTCTGCGACGATGCCGACCTGGAGGCCGTGGTGCAGGGCATTCGCACCCATGGTTACTACAACGCCGGGCAAGACTGCACCGCCGCCTGCCGCATCTATGCCCAGGCCGGCATCCACGACCGGCTGGTGGCTGCGCTGGGCGATGCGGTGGGCAATATCCGCTTTGCCCGCAAGAAAGACGTCGACAACGAGATCGGCCCGCTGATCAGCGCCCGCCAGCGCGACCGCGTGGCCAGCTTCGTCGAGCGCGCCCTGGGCCAGCCGCACATCGAACGGGTGACCGGTGCCGCCGTGCATTCGGGCCCCGGCTTCTACTACCAGCCGACGCTGCTCGCCGGCTGCCGCCAGCAGGACGAAATCGTCCAGCGCGAAGTGTTCGGGCCGGTGGTCACCGTGACCCGCTTCGAACAGTTGTCCCAGGCGCTGGACTGGGCCAACGACTCCGAGTACGGCCTGGCCTCTTCGGTGTGGACGCAGAACCTCGACAAGGCCTTCCAGATCGCCAACCGCCTGCAATACGGCTGCACCTGGATCAACACCCATTTCATGCTGGCCAGCGAGATGCCCCATGGCGGGCTCAAGCGCTCCGGCTATGGCAAGGACCTGTCCAGCGACTCGCTGCAGGACTACAGCGTGGTGCGCCACATCATGGCGCGTCACGGCGAGCTGCTCGACTGACACAAGAATCCGCTGGCGCCGCCAGGGACGTTGTTCGCTTGATACTGCCCCGACAATAGAAAGAACAATTTGGGAGATGAACGATGTACAAGACAGCGTTGCTCAGCGGGCTCGCCACCGCGCTCCTGGCCAGTGGCAGCCTCCAGGCCGCCGAAGCCCTGAAGGAAGTCGGCAAGGGCGAGGGCCAGCTCGATATCGTCGCCTGGCCGGGTTATATCGAACGTGGCGAGTCGGACAAGGCCTATGACTGGGTCAGCAAGTTCGAGCAAGACACAGGCTGCAAGGTCAACGTCAAGACCGCTGCCACCTCCGACGAGATGGTCAGCCTGATGGCCAAGGGTGGCTACGACCTGGTCACCGCGTCGGGGGATGCCTCGCTGCGATTGATCTACGGCAAGCGTGTACAGCCGATCGATCCGAAGCTGATCCCCAACTGGAAGAACCTCGACCCGCGCCTGCACGACGCGCCGTGGTACACCGTCGATGGCAAGACCTACGGCACCCCCTACCAGTGGGGCCCGAACCTGCTGATGTACAGCACCAAGGTGTTCCCCACCGCACCAGATAGCTGGAAAGCCGTATTCGAGGCCGAGAACCTGCCCGACGGCAAGCCGAACAAGGGCCGTGTGCAGGCCTACGACGGCCCGATCTACATCGCCGACGCCGCGCTCTACCTCAAGGCGACCCAGCCGGCGCTGGGCATCAGCGATCCGTACCAGCTCGACGAGAAGCAGTACGCCGCCGTGCTCGACCTGCTGCGCAAGCAACACGCCCTGATTCACCGCTACTGGCACGACACCACGGTGCAGATGAGCGACTTCAAGAATGAAGGCGTCGCCGCCTCCAGCGCCTGGCCGTACCAGGCCAACGCGCTCAAGGCCGAGGGCCAGCCGATCGCCACGGTGTTCCCGAAGGAGGGCGTCACCGGGTGGGCCGACACCACCATGCTGCATGTCGATGCCAAGCACCCCAACTGCGCCTACAAGTGGATGGACTGGTCGCTGCAGGCCAAGGTGCAGGGCGATGTGGCGGCCTGGTTCGGCTCGTTGCCGGCGGTGCCGCAGGGCTGCAAGGCCAGCGAGTTGCTGGGCGCCGAGGGTTGCAAGACCAATGGCTTCGACCAGTTCGACAAGATCGCCTTCTGGAAGACCCCGCAGGCCGAGGGTGGCAAGTTCGTGCCCTATAGCCGCTGGACCCAGGACTACATCGCGATCATGGGCGGGCGCTAGGTCAGGTTGCTGTGAGAGCTGACTTTGTGGGAGCAGTCCACTTTGTGGGAGCGGGCTTGCCCGCGAACACCGGCAAAGCCGGTGCCATTCACCGCGGTGTTCTTTTCGCGGGCAAGCCCGCTCCCACAAAGGCAGCACCCACAAAGGCCACTCCCGAAGGTCCGCCCCCGATAACTTCCAGCCCCCGGAGCCTCCACCATGCCCCCAGCCGTCCAGTTCACCCAGGTCTCCCGTCAGTTCGGCGAGGTGAAGGCCGTCGACCAGGTGTCGATCGACATCCAGGACGGCGAATTCTTTTCCATGCTCGGTCCCTCGGGCTCGGGCAAGACCACCTGCCTGCGCCTGATCGCAGGTTTCGAGCAGCCCAGCGCCGGTTCCATCCGCATCCATGGCCTCGAAGCCGCTGGCCTGCCGCCCTATCAGCGTGACGTCAACACGGTGTTCCAGGACTATGCGCTGTTCCCGCACATGAACGTGCTGGACAACGTCGCCTATGGCCTGAAGGTCAAGGGCGTGGCCCGCACCGAGCGTTTACAGCGCGCCGAGCAGGCGCTGGAGATGGTCGCCCTCGGCGGCTATGGCTCGCGCAAGCCGGTGCAGCTTTCCGGTGGCCAGCGCCAGCGCGTGGCCCTGGCCCGCGCGCTGGTCAATCGCCCGCGCGTGCTGCTGCTCGACGAGCCGCTGGGCGCGCTCGACCTCAAGCTGCGCGAGCAGATGCAGGGCGAACTCAAGCGCCTGCAACGGCAACTGGGCATCACCTTCATCTTCGTCACCCACGACCAGAGCGAAGCGCTGTCGATGTCCGACCGTGTCGCGGTATTCAACAAAGGGCGCATCGAGCAGGTCGATACCCCGCGAAACCTGTACATGAAACCGGCCACCGCCTTCGTCGCCGAATTCGTCGGCACCTCCAACGTGCTACGTGGCGAGCTCGCCAGCCAACTGGTCGGCGATGCCCGGCCGTTCTCCATTCGTCCCGAACACATCCGCTTCGCCTTGGGCGAACGGGGAGCCAGCGACGTGGAGGTCAGCGGCCTGCTGCACGATATCCAGTACCAGGGCGCCGCAACCCGCTACGAGATCCGCCTGGACAACGGCCAGCACCTGAGCCTGAGCCAGGCCAACAGCCAGTGGGGCGACGGCCCGGCCAGCCACCAGCCGGGCCAGCGCGTCACCGCCCGCTGGGCGCGTGAGGCCATGGTGGCGCTGAGCGAGGGCGTGTGAGATGAGCCTGACCCTCGATGCCACGGCGCCGGAAGCCCGTCACGGCGCCCTGCGCGGGCTGTCCAACCTGCTGTACCGCAAGCCGACGCTGTACCTGTCGCTGCTGCTGGTGCCGCCGCTGCTGTGGTTCGGCGCGATCTACCTGGGCTCGTTGCTGACCCTGTTGTGGCAGGGCTTCTACACCTTCGACGATTTCACCATGACGGTGACGCCGAGCCTGACCTGGGCCAACTTCGCCGCGCTGTTCACCCCGGCCAACTTCGACATCATCCAGCGCACCGTGCTGATGGCCGTGGCGGTGTCCATCGCCAGTGCTGCGCTGGCGTTCCCCATCGCCTACTACATGGCGCGCTACACCAGCGGCAAGACCAAGGCGTTCTTCTACATCGCGGTGATGCTGCCGATGTGGGCCAGCTACATCGTCAAGGCCTACGCCTGGACCCTGCTGCTGGCCAAGGGCGGGGTGGCCATGTGGTTCGTCCAGCACCTGGGCCTGGAGCCGTTGCTGAACCTGCTGCTGAGCGTGCCCGGGGTGGGCGGCAACACCTTGTCGACTTCGAACCTGGGGCGCTTCCTGGTATTCGTCTACATCTGGCTGCCGTTCATGATCCTGCCGATCCAGGCGTCGCTGGAGCGCCTGCCGCCGTCGTTGCTGCAAGCCTCGGCCGACCTGGGGGCGCAGCCGCGCCAGACTTTCATGCAGGTGATCCTGCCGCTGTCGGTGCCCGGCATCGCCGCGGGCTCGATCTTCACCTTCAGCCTCACGCTGGGCGACTTCATCGTGCCGTCGCTGGTCGGGCCGCCTGGCTACTTCATCGGCGGCATGGTCTACGCCCAGCAGGGTGCCATCGGCAACATGCCCATGGCTGCGGCCTTCACCCTGGTGCCGATCGTGCTGATCGCCGTCTACCTGTCCATCGTCAAACGCCTGGGGGCCTTCGATGCACTCTGAAAAAGCGTCCTGGGGCCTGAAGCTTGCGGCCTGGGGAGGGCTGGTGTTCCTGCACTTCCCGATCCTGATCATCTTCCTGTACGCCTTCAACACCGAAGACGCTGCGTTCAGCTTTCCGCCGCAGGGCTTCACCCTGCACTGGTTCAGCGTGGCCTTCGCCCGTCAGGACGTGCTCGATGCCGTGACCCTGTCGGTGAAGATCGCCGCCCTCGCCACGCTGATCGCCATGGTGCTGGGCACGCTGGCGGCGGCTGCGTTGTACCGGCGTGATTTCTTCGGCAAGGAAAGCATCTCGCTGATGCTGATCCTGCCGATCGCCTTGCCCGGCATCATCACCGGCATTGCGTTGCTGTCGGCGTTCAAGACCCTGGGCATCGAGCCTGGCTTCATGACCATCGTCGTCGGGCACGCGACCTTCTGCGTGGTGATCGTCTACAACAACGTCATCGCCCGCTTCAGGCGCACTTCGCACAGCCTGATCGAAGCCTCGATGGACCTGGGCGCCGACGGCTGGCAGACCTTCCGCTACGTGATCCTGCCCAACCTCGGCTCGGCGCTGCTGGCCGGCGGCATGCTGGCGTTCGCCCTGTCGTTCGACGAAATCATCGTCACCACCTTCACCGCCGGTCACGAACGCACCTTGCCGATCTGGCTGCTCAACCAGCTCGGTCGCCCGCGCGACGTACCGGTGACCAATGTGGTGGCGATGCTGGTGATGCTGGTGACCATGCTGCCGATCCTGGGCGCCTACTACCTGACCAAAGGTGGCGAAGGCGTTGCCGGCAGCGGCAAGTGAACACGCGAACAAGAACCTGAGAAAAGGAGCGCTTCATGCAAACCAAACTGCTGATCAACGGCCAACTGGTCGCCGGTGAAGGCGAGTCGCTCGCCGTGCTCAACCCGGCGCTCGGCACCACCCTGGTGGAGATTGCCGAAGCCACGCCGGCCCAGGTCGACACCGCCGTGCGTGCAGCCGATGCGGCGTTCGAAGGCTGGTCCCAGACCGCCCCAAAGGATCGCTCGCTGCTGTTGCTCAAGCTGGCCGATGCCATCGATGCGCACGCCGAGGAACTGGCGCGGCTGGAGTCGAACAACTGTGGCAAACCCTACCAGGCTGCGCTGAACGACGAGTTGCCGGCAGTGGCTGATGTGTTCCGTTTCTTCGCCGGCGCCAGCCGTGTGCTGCAAGGCTCGGCGGCGGGTGAGTACCTGCCGGGGCACACCTCGATGATCCGCCGCGACCCGGTGGGTGTGGTGGCTTCGATCGCGCCATGGAACTACCCGCTGATGATGGCCGCCTGGAAGCTCGGCCCGGCCCTGGCGGCGGGCAATACCGTGGTGCTCAAGCCGTCCGAGCAGACGCCGCTGACTGCCCTGCGCCTGGGCGAGCTGATCGCGGGCATCTTCCCGGCGGGCGTGGTCAACCTGGTGTTCGGCCGGGGCCCGAGCGTGGGCGAGCCGCTGACCACCCATCCCAAGGTGCGCATGGTCTCGCTGACAGGCTCCGTGGCCACTGGCAGCCGCATCATCGCCGGCACCGCCGACACCGTGAAGCGCATGCACATGGAGCTGGGCGGCAAGGCACCCGTGATCATCTTCGACGATGCCGACATCGATGCCGCGGTCGAAGGTATCCGCGCGTTCGGCTTCTACAACGCCGGGCAGGACTGCACGGCAGCCTGCCGGCTGTATGTGCAGAAGGGCGTGTACCAGGCGTTCGTCGACAAGCTCACGGCTGCGGTGGCGAGCATTCGTCTTGGCGAGCAGGACGATCCCGAGACCGAACTGGGGCCGTTGATCACCCAACAGCACCTGGAGCGCGTCAGTGGTTTCGTCGAGCGGGCGCGGCAGGTGCCGCATATCCAGGTCACCACGGGCGGCAAGCGTGCCGACCGGGCGGGGTTCTTCTTCGAGCCGACGGTATTGGCGGGCGCGCAGCAGGACGATGAAGTGGTGCGGCGCGAGATCTTCGGGCCGGTGGTGTCGGTGACCGAGTTCACTGACGAGGCCCAGGCGCTGGAGTGGGCCAACGACTCGGACTACGGGCTGGCGTCGTCGGTGTGGACCCAGGACGTTGGCCGCGCGCACCGGCTGGCGGCGCGCTTGCAGTATGGCTGCACCTGGGTGAACACCCATTTCATGCTGGTCAGCGAGATGCCCCATGGCGGGGTGAAGCTGTCCGGGTATGGCAAGGACATGTCGATGTATGGGCTGGAGGATTACACGGCCATTCGGCATGTGATGATCAAGCACTGATAGGCGATGGGGGCATCCCTGGGAGCCAGCCCAATCCCTGTGGGGGCGGGCTGGCTTTTAGAGTTTGAACAACACCGTTGTCCCCATACGGTACTGAGCGGCAGCAGGGGAGAACCTGCATACCGCCTTGAATCAGTTGCTCGGCCGCTGCTTGGTCGCATCCAGCTCGGCTTTCTTGCCTGTCGTCACTTCAGTGATCTTTGCCGACTTCTCGATCGCCAGGTCGAAGGTTTCCTGCATCTTGGCGATGGCGTCGGTCGGGGTGCCGGCCAGGCCGCCCTTGGCCGCCCAGTCGAAGTTCCACACCCCGGACAGGTTGTCGGCGCCGGGGACGTCATGGGTTTCGATGGCGGTGAACACATCCGGGTGGCGCTGCATGTATTTCGCCGCATCCGACACATTGGCCGGTACATTGCCGGACTTGTTGTCGGCCAGCTTGTCGAGTTCGTCCTTGGTGATGGCCGACTTGCCGGTCTGGCGCATGTAGTCGGCGATCACCTGGCTCGACTTGGCGGTGTCCAGGCGGTTGTCGAAGGCCGAGCTCGAGGCTTTTGGCGTGTTGGACCCGCCACCAGCGGGGGTGATGGTAGACATTGGCGCTGCTCCCGAAACGGAAATGAAGGGTCGTCTTGATGACGGCTCCGGACGGTAGCATGGGCAATTGGCTAGTACTGTGAGGCTTCACAACGATTCACAACAGCTCACAGCTTTCACAGCGCAGGGCGATCACTCCATACCTGGCGGATGCCCGTGGTAGGCCTTGTAGGCGTTGCTGAAATTGGCCGGGTTGGCGTAGCCCAGGCGATAGGCGATCTGCGCGACCTGCCATTTGCGTTGCAGCAGCAGCGTGCGGGCCAGCTCCATGCGCTGCTGGCGCAGGTACTGCAGCATCGACTGGCCGAACACCTTGGCGAAGGCGCGGCGCAGGGTGGTTTCGCCCACCCCGAGTTGCCGGGCCAGGGCCAGGCTGCCGGGCGGATCGACCAGGTCCAGGTCGAGCAGGCGCCGTGCTTCGTGGGCCAGGTCCCGTTGACCCCGTACCGTCGGCGTAGGTGCCTGTGGGCTGCCACCGAGGTGCACGGCCAGTTCCACCAGCAACCCCAGGCTCAGGCTCTCCTGGTGCAGGCGCTTGAGCGTGCCGTGGTAGGGCGAGTGATAGAGCTGCAGCAGCAGGCGACCCAGCGCCGGGCAGCGCTCGAAATCGGTAAAGCGCATGCCGTCGGCGAGCAGCCCGAGCAGGGGTTGCAGGTGTGGGTCTTGCTCGGCCAGTTCGCGCAGGTAGTCGGCACCGACGCGCAGCCCGGCCATGCGCGCGTGGCTGTCGGCGGGTAGCTGGTCGAAGGCTTCCATGTGCTCGCTCAGGCCCAGCGCGTGAGTCTTGCCGCTGAGGTAGTGGTTGAGTCGGCCGTCGACCCGGTGCTGCCATTGGCCGCTGAGCATGTGCACCAGGCACAGGCTGTCGGGCAAAACCTTGTGGATGCGCAGCGGCTCGGGAAACTGCAGGTCGCAGTCGAAGTACTGCAGGTGTGCGCGCACGGTGTGGGCGCGATAGTGACCGATCGCACTGCCCATGACCTGGCTGGCGGCGCTGTCGAGGACGCCCGCCTGGGCCAGCGAGCCTGGGCGGTCGAAGCTGAACTGCATGTCCAGGTAAGGGGTCCAGCGTTCCATCGGCCAAGCCTGTCCATAGGGTGTCGTGGCGGGTGGCGGAATGTTAACGCGAACACGCTTCGGGCGTCAGCCATTGTGCGCAACGGCCTGTTTGTTGTGCGCAGCGGCCAGGCCGGTTGGCAGGCTGGCCCACGCCCCTTTCAATACAAGGCCCCCCAGGATTTCGAGGAGCAAGCAGGATGTCGATTCATCGCAGATGGGCGGCCGGCATGGTCGCAGCATTGGCGCTCGTGGGCGCCATGGCTCAGGCCCAGGAGCGACCATCGGTGGCCGACAAGGTCGTGGCCTATGCCGGCGAGCAGGGCGTGAAGGTCTGGACCCTGCGCATCGGCGATCGCAGCGCCAACGAGGCGCTGGTGCAGGTCGAGGGTGTCGATCACGACTGGAACATGCGCATCCAGAAGATGAACGTCGAGAAGACCGACAAGCTGACCCGCTACTACACCACGGTCGACGGGCAAAAGTTCGCTGCACTGGTGATCCAGGGCTCGAACAGCTGGAGCGCCAGCGAACTGTATCTGCCCGGCGAAGCCCAGGCGCTGAAGATCGGCTACTCGCAGGCCCTGTCCGAACAAGGCAACGCCCAGGCGTTCCTGACCGATTACCTCAATGCCGGTACCCAGTAAGCCATGACCACGCCACAACATCCCGATCCATCCATTTCTCCCGACGAATACGGTCAGTCCCGCGCCGCCCAGCGCGACCGCGTGATCGCCGAACTGCGCCTGATGATCGAGCGAGTGCCGGAACAGACCGAATTCACCAACTCCCGACGCTACAAGCTGTGGGGGCCGATCATGTTGCTGGTATCGCTGGGCATGCTGGCGATGGCCGTCAACATGGGGCGAACCGGGCTGACGGTATGCGCCGGCTTCTTGGTCGTGTTCTCCCTGCTCGTCACCTGGCAGCACCGGGACGCGGGCAAGCAGGTGTTCATGCGTCTGACCCGTCGCCAGCTGTTTGTCGATACGCTCGATGCGCCGATCGAAATGGCCGAGGTGCAAGACATTCTGGTCAAGGACGAAGGCTTGCTGACCTTGCAGAAACTCACGCTCGACTCTAACGCCCATCTGCCCAGGCATCACGTCGCCAGGCTGCAGGTATTCGGCAACCAGGCCATGTCGCTGAAAAAGCCCGAGCCGCATGTACGCATCCACTCTGCCGGGCTGATGACCGGTGGGCGCAAGCTGGGCTGCGACGAAATCGCCGCACTGCTGGGTGCCTACCGCGACGCCGCTTGTGCACAGCAGCAACTGGATGCCCTGCAGGCTGATGGCTGACACCGACCGGGAAACCTTGCTGGCCTGGCTCGGGGCTCACGCGGAGGAGTCCTGCAAGCCTTTGGCGCTGCACGAATCCTCGCGTGGCAAGGCGCTGGCCTGTGCGTTGCTGGCGTTTTCGCTGGTGTTGGTCGGAGGCTGGCTGGCCAGTTTGCCTGCGCAGTGGCAGATGCAATCCGGGCAATGGTTGCTGTGGGTGCCTGGCGTGCTGCTGCTGGTTGCCGGCGTGGCTGGGCTGGCGCTCGCCGAGGGGCTGCGCCGAAGACATGGCAAGTGTGTGCTGAGTGTGACTGACGACTGTGTGCTGTTCGCCAACTCGCACGCGCCGACGCCCTTGTACTGTTTCGATGGGTTCGAAATCGACCAGCGTCACCTGAGCATGACGCTGGTGTTTTCGCTGGCAGCCATCAGCCGTGCGCCGCAGCTTGCGCCTGCCTGCTTCAAGTCACTGGTGGCGCCGGATGCGTGGCCAGTGGCCGGTGGCTTGCGGGTGAAGTTGTGGGTGTGCACGCCGGTGGTGGACGGCCGGCGCGTCGATCTGCAGGCGCTGACCGACCGGCTGTATGTCTGCATGGAAGCAGCCCAGGCGCGGCACACGCTGGGGCAGTTGGATGTGTGATCCTGATGGGCCTTGGTGGAAGCGGCGGTTCGCCGCTGCGACTTGCCCGCGAACACGGGCGTAGCCCATGCCAGGCAGCGCGGTGTCTTTTTCGCGGGCAAGCCCGCTCCTACACAGGCTGTGTAGGCGCCTCAGCCGGCATCAAGGTCGCGATCAACGCCCGTACCGTCCCCGGCAACGCATCCAGCTCGCGTACCAGGATGCTGCGTTCACGCACCGCCCAGGGCTCGTCCAGGGCGATGGTGACCAGGTTCATGGTGTGGCTGTGGCGCACCGCCGCAGACTCGGGAATGATCCCGATCCCCACACCCGCCTCGACCATCCGGCAGATCGCCTCGAAGCTGGACATCTGGATCCGCAGCGCCAGGCTCTGGCCAATACGCTCGACGTGGTCGCGCAGGAACGTCAGCAAGGTGCTGCCGTCATGCAGGCCGATGTGCTGGTAGGCCAGGGTCTGCTTGAGCGTCACCTGGCGGCGGCCCGCCAGCTCGTGACCGGCCGGCACGATCAGCACCAGCCGGTCGGTACTGAAGCGCATCACCTGTAGACCCGCCGCCTCCACGGGCCCGGCGATGATGCCCATGTCGCTGCTGCCATCGAGCACCCCGCGCACGATATCGCGCGACAACCGCTCCTGCAGATCGACCGTCACCCCCGGCCGCTGGGCGAGAAACCCGGCCAGTACCTCGGGCAGGAACTCGGTCACCGCGGTGGTGTTGGCGAAGATGCGGATGTGCCCGGCCGAATCGGTGCCGAACTCGGTGAACTCGGCCTTGAGGTACTCCACCTGACGCATGATCAGGCGCGCATGGGTCAGCAGTTTCTGACCCGCGGGCGTCAGCTCCACGCCACGGCTGTCGCGGTACAGCAGGCGGGTATCGAGCTGCGCCTCGAGGGCCTTGATCCGCGCGCTGGCCGCGGCGGGGGAGAGGAACGCACGGCGCGCGCCTTGGGTGAGGCTCGGCGATTCGCCGATGTGGATGAAGAGCCGCAAGTCAGCCAGGTCGAAGTGCATGGGGAGTCCTGTCGTAGCAGAGGCGTTCGGCATTTATGAACGCTGGTTTACGCAAATGCAAATTCACAGAATGCCGGGCGCCTCGCATGATCGGCCCATAACAACAAATGCAGAGGCCCATGCTCATGACTGCTTCGACTTCGCCCATCGACTTCAGCGCCTGGATCGGCCGCACCGAAGAGGCCTGGGATGTGCTCAGCCGCAACCTGGTCAAGCGCATCGCCGCGACCTTCGGCGAGGCCGCGCCAGGCCATGGTGACGCGCTGCCGCACCTGTGGACCTGGTGCTTCTTCCAGGAGCCGCTGCCGGAGTCGCAACTGGGCACGGACGGTCACCCTGCCCGTGGCGGCTTCCTGCCACCGGCCGACAACCGCAACCGCATGTGGGCGGGCGGGCGGGTCGAGTTCATCGCGCCGTTGAAAGTTGGCGGTGAGGCCCACCGCCTGTCGACCATCCTGCACATCGAGGAAAAGCACGGGCGCACCGGCGCACTGCTGTTCGTCACCGTGCGCCACGATTACTCCCAGGACGGCCGCCTGTGCATCCGCGAGGAACAGGACATCGTCTACCGCGAGCCCAACCCG
Source organism: Pseudomonas sp. RW3S2 (assembly GCF_014268955.1). Lineage (NCBI taxonomy): Bacteria > Pseudomonadati > Pseudomonadota > Gammaproteobacteria > Pseudomonadales > Pseudomonadaceae > Pseudomonas > Pseudomonas sp. RW3S2. The sequence goes on from NZ_JABWRM010000020.1 coordinate 68,537, forward strand.
CCCAAGCGCGGCAGCGGCACGCCGAGCGAGGCGGGCGAGTGGAATGAAACCATCACCCCGACGCCGACGCTGCTGTTCCGCTACTCGGCCATCACCTTCAACGGCCACCGCATCCACTACGACCACCCCTACGTCACCGAGACCGAGGGCTACCCCGGCCTGGTGGTGCATGGCCCGATGATCGCCACCCTCAACCTGCGCGCCTTCGTGCGGGCCCACCCCGACAAGCCCGTGCGCCACTTCGCCTACCGCGGTGTGCGGCCACTGACCCTGCCTGCAGCGTTCCAGGTCAGTGGCTGCATCGAAGCACCCGGCAAGGCACGCCTGTGGGCCGGCAATGCCGACGGCACAGCCCAGAGCGCCGAAGTGATCTTCGACTGACTTCCTTAAGCCTTCGCAGAGAATCCACACATGCACAGCTACGACAGCGATGACCTCAATGCCATCCGCGAGGGCGTGCGCGCCCTGTGCGCCGAATTCCCCGCCGAATACTGGCGCAGGATCGATGAAGAAAAAGGTTTCCCGGAAGCCTTCGTCAAGGCCATGACCGATGCCGGCTGGCTGTCGGCGATGATCCCCGAAGAGTACGGCGGATCGGGCCTGGGCCTGGCCGAGGCTTCGGTGATTCTCGAGGAGGTCAACCGCTGTGGCGGCAACTCCGGCACCATCCACGGGCAGATGTACAACATGTTCACCCTGCTGCGAAACGGCAGCGACGAGCAGAAGCGCTTCTACCTGCCCAAGCTTGCCAGTGGCGAGCTGCGCCTGCAGTCGATGGGCGTGACCGAGCCGACCACCGGCACCGACACCACCAAGATCAAGACAACCGCCGTGCGCCAGGGCGACAAGTACGTGATCAACGGTCAGAAAGTATGGATCTCGCGCGTGCAGCATTCGGACCTGATGATCCTGCTGGCACGCACCACGCCGCTGCCGGAGGTGAAGAAGAAATCCGAAGGCATGTCGATCTTCCTGGTCGACCTGCGTGAAGCGATCGGCAACGGCCTGACCGTGCAGCCGATCGCCAACATGGTCAACCACGAGACCAACGAGCTGTTCTTCGACAACCTGGAAATCCCGGCCAGCAGCCTGATTGGCGAGGAGGGCAAAGGGTTCCGCTACATCCTCGACGGCCTTAACGCCGAGCGCACGCTGATTGCCGCCGAATGCATCGGCGATGGCCGCTGGTTCGTCGAGAAGGCCAGCCAGTACGCCCGCGACCGCGTGGTGTTCGGCCGCCCGATCGGACAGAACCAGGGCGTGCAGTTCCCCATCGCCGAAGCCCATATCGAGATCGAGGCCGCCGACCTGATGCGCTGGCGTGCCTGCGCCGAATACGACAGCGGCGCCAACGCCGGGGCGGCGGCGAACATGGCCAAGTACCTGGCGGCCAAGGCCTCGTGGGAGGCGGCCAATGCCTGCCTGCAGACCCATGGCGGCTTTGGTTTCGCCAACGAATACGACGTCGAGCGCAAGTTCCGCGAGACCCGCCTGTACCAGGTGGCGCCGATCTCCACCAACCTGATCCTGTCGTACGTGGCCGAGCACCTGCTCGAGCTGCCGCGCAGCTTCTGAGGAGCCGACCATGCGTGATACCCAAGCCCTGGCCAGCTTCCTGGCCGACCTGCGCTACGAGGCCATCCCCGGCGCCGTGCTGGACCGCACCGAAGACCTGTTTCTCGACTGGCTCGGCTCGGCCCTGGCCAGCCAGGGATCGCACCCGATCCCGCTGTTCGAGCGTTACGCCGAACGCATGGGGCCCGCCTCGGGCCGTGCGCGCGTGCTGAGCAACGGCCGGGGTACCTCCGCCTATTTCGCCGCCCTGGTCAACGGCGCCGCCTCGCACCTGGTCGAGCAGGACGACCTGCACAACAGCTCCGTGCTGCACCCGGCCACCGTGGTGTTCTCCGCCGTGCTGGCGGCCGCGCAAGACCTGGGCAAGTCCGGACAGGACCTGCTGCTGGCCTCGGTGGCCGGCTACGAGGCCGGCATCCGCATCGGCGAATTCCTCGGCCGTTCGCACTATCGGATCTTCCACACCACCGCCACGGTCGGCACCCTGGCTGCCGCCGTGGGCGTGGGCAAGCTGCTGGACTTCAACCAGGAGCAGTTCATCAATCTGCTCGGCAGCGCCGGCACCCAGGCTGCGGGGCTGTGGGAGTTTCTGCGCGACGCCGCCGACTCCAAGCAGCTGCACACCGCCAAGGCCGCCGCCGATGGCCTGCTCGCCGCTTACCTCACCGCCGATGGCCTGAGTGGGGCGCGCAACATCCTCGAAGGCGACCAGGGCATGGCCGCAGGCATGTCCAGCGATGCCGACCCCGCGCGGCTCTCCGACCGGCTCGGCACACGCTGGGCGCTGGCGGAAACCTCGTTCAAGTTCCACGCCTCGTGTCGTCACACCCACCCGGCGGCTGATGCATTGCTGCACCTGATGCAGCGCGAGGAGCTGGGCCATGAGCAGATCGCCGAAGTGATCACCCGCGTGCACCAGGGCGCCATCGATGTGTTGGGGCGGGTGACCACACCGACCACCGTGCATCAGGCCAAGTTCTCCATGGGCACGGTGCTGGGCCTGATCGCCGTGCATGGCAGTGCGCAGTTGCTGGAGTTCCGCGACCTGGCGCTGACCGATCCGCGCATCGCCGCGTTCCGCGACAAGGTGCGCATGCAGCTGGACCCTGAGGTGGACGGTGCCTATCCGGCGCGCTGGCTGGGGCGGGTCGAGGTGCGCTGCGTCGATGGCCGGCAGTTCAGCGCAGCCATCGACGAACCCAAGGGCGATCCGGGCAACACCCTGTCGCGCCCAGAGCTGGAGGCCAAGTTCCAGCGCCTGCTGGCCTATGCCGGGCAGCGCAGCGAGGCCGAGGGCCGAGCGCTGATCGAGCGCGTCTGGCAACTGCGCGACGCGCAGTCGCTGGCGGACCTGCATTGAACACCGAACAGGAATTTGCCATGACCCAATCCGCTCCCCGCCCGCTGGACGGCATCACCGTCGTCAGCCTGGAACATGCCATCGCCGCGCCGTTCTGCACCCGCCAACTGGCGGACCTGGGCGCGCGCGTGATCAAGATCGAGCGCCCCGGCAGCGGCGATTTCGCCCGCGGCTACGACCAGCGTGTCGATGGCCTGGCCTCGCACTTTGTCTGGACCAACCGCTCCAAGCAGAGCCTGACCCTGGACCTCAAGCAGGACGAGGCGGACGACATCCTGCTGGCGCTGCTGGCCAAGGCCGACGTGCTGGTGCAGAACCTCGCACCAGGTGCGGCGGCGCGCATGGGGTTGTCGTTCGAGGCCCTGCACGCGCGCTTTCCGCGGCTGATCGTCTGCGATATCTCCGGCTACGGCGAAGGTGGCCCGTACGAGAAGAAAAAGGCCTACGACCTGCTGATCCAGAGCGAGGGCGGTTTTCTCTCGGTGACCGGCGGGCCGGGCGAGGAACAGATGGCCAAGGCCGGATGCTCGGTCGCCGATATCGCTGCCGGTATGTATGCCTATACCGGCGTGCTGTCGGCGCTGCTGCTGCGTGACAAGACCGGTATCGGCAGCCGCATCGACGTGTCGATGCTGGAGAGCCTGGTGGAATGGATGGGCTACCCGATGTACTACGCCTACAACGGTGCGCCGCCACCACCGCGGGCGGGCGCGTCGCACTCGACCATCTACCCGTACGGGCCATTCCCCACTGGCGGTGGCGGCACGATCATGCTGGGGCTGCAGAACGAGCGGGAATGGCAGCTGTTTTGCGAGAAGGTCCTGCTCGACCCGGCGCTGGCCAGCGATGCGCGGTTCTCCGCGAACTTCCGTCGCTCGGAGAACCGCGAGGTGCTGCGCCAGATCATCATCGACGGCTTTGCCGCGCTGTCGCTGGACGAGGTGGTGGCGCGTCTTGAGGACGCGCAGATCGCCAACGCCCGGGTCAATGACATGCAGGGCGTCTGGCAGCACCCGCAGCTCAAGGCCCGCGACTGCTGGCGCGAGGTCGACAGCCCGGCTGGCAAGCTGCCGTCGCTGCTGCCGCCGGGGCGCAACGCCGCCTTTACCCCGCGCATGGACCCGGTGCCGGGGCTGGGCCAGCACAGCGCAGCGATTCTCGAGGAGCTGGGTTTCTCGGTCGAAGACCAGGCCCGGCTGGCGGCTGCTGGTGTCGTTTGATGACAAGGAGTGATTGCTGATGCCGCAAACCATCGTCCGTTCCGCGCTGTTCGTGCCGGGCAGCCGCCCCGAGCGTTTCGCCAAGGCCCTTGCTGCCGGTGCCGATGCTGTCATCGTCGATTTCGAGGATGCCGTCGAGGAGCCGCTCAAGCGCCAGGCGCGCGACAACCTCGCCGCCTTTCTGGCAGCCCATCCGCAGGCGCGGGTGTGGGTCAGGGTCAACGCCCCGGAGCATGCCGGGCATGCCGATGACCTGGCGTTCTGCGCGCAGCAGCCCGGCGTCAGCGCCGTGCTGCTGCCCAAGGTCGAAAATGCCGCCCAGGTGGCGGTGGCCTGGCGCACCGGCAAGCCGGTGCTGCCGATCATCGAGACGGCCAAGGGCTTGCTGGCGCTGGAGCGCATTGCCGGTGCCGAGGGGGTCGAGCGTTTGTCGTTCGGTAGCCTGGACCTGGCGCTGGACCTGAACCTCAACACCGACAGCGCCTCGGCCCAGCGCTTTCTCGACCAGGCGCGCATGGCGGTGCAACTGCATTCGCGCGGCGCCGACCTGGCGCCCCCGCTGGACGGGGTGTTCCCGGCCATCGGCGACCCGCAGGGGCAGCAGCGGGCCATGCGCCATGCCTACGACATGGGCTATGGCGGGGCGCTGTGCATCCATCCCAGCCAGGTGCCGTTGATTCATGGCGTGCTGGCGCCGAGCAGCGAAGAGCTGGCCTGGGCACGGCGGGTGGTGGACGCCAGTGTAGCGGCCAAGGGCGCCGGGGCGTTCCAGCTCGATGGACAGATGGTCGATGCGCCGGTGCTGTTGCGGGCGCAGCGGCTGTTGGCATTGTCCGAAAGCACCTAGGCCTTTCGCGGGGCAAGCCGGTGCCCGACACCGCGGTGTCCTTTTCGCGGGCAAGCCCGCTCCCACAGGAGCTGGGCTGGTTTAAGACTTTGAACAAGACAGTGGCAGGTACAGCGCTGACTCTGGGCTAAACGCTGTACCTGTAGGAGCGGGCTTGCCCGCGAACACCGGCAAAGCCGGTGCCATATCCACTGATGTATCTGTGGGAGCGGGCTCGTCCCGCGATCACCGGCATAGCCGGTGCCATCCCCCAGCCACCCAGGAGCGTTCACCCCAGCCAAACGCAGGCTTACACAAAAGCAGATTCTCGAAACACGCCCGATTGGGCCATCGTACCCTTGGCAACGCTTCCCTGCTGACCCCTTCCAACAACAATAAAAGGTGACACCGATGTTGAAGCTGACCCAGGCGCTGTTTTGCGCCGCCGCCGTGTCCATGGCCGGGCTCGCCCAGGCTGCCGATCCTGTGATCATCAAGTTCGCCCACGTGGTGGCCGACAGCACGCCCAAGGGCCAGGGCGCGCTGATGTTCCAGAAACTGGTCGAGGCCGACCCGCAGCTCAAGGGCAAGGTCAAGGTCGAGGTCTACCCCAACTCCTCGCTGTTCGGCGACGGCAAGGAGATGGAAGCCCTGCTGCTGGGTGACGTGCAGATGCTCGCGCCTTCGCTGGCCAAGTTCGAGCACTACAACAAGCAGGTGCAACTGTTCGACCTGCCGTTCCTGTTCAACGACCTCGCTGCCGTCGACCGCTTCCAGCAAGGCCCGCAGGGCAAGGCGCTGCTGACCTCGATGGAAGACAAGGGCATCCGTGGCCTGGCCTACTGGCACAACGGCCTCAAGCAACTGTCGGCGAACAAGAAGGTGATCCTGCCCAAGGATGCCCGCGGCCTGAAGTTCCGCGTGCAGGCCTCCAGCGTGCTCGAAGAGCAGTTCAAGGCCATTCGCGCCAACCCGCGCAAGATGAGCTTCGCCGAGGTCTACCAAGGCCTGCAGACCGGCACCGTCAACGGCACCGAGAACACCTGGTCGAACTACGAAAGCCAGAAGGTCAACGAAGTCCAGCCGTTCTTCACCGAGACCAACCACGGCCTGATCGACTACATGGTGATCACCAATGCCAAGTTCTGGAACAGCCTGCCTGAAGATGTGCGCAGCGAGCTGCAGACGATCATGGACAAGGTCACCGTCGAGGTGAACAAGCAGGCCGAAGAGCTCAACCAGGCTTCGCGCCAGAAGATCATCGACGCCAAGACCAGCGAGATCGACCCGCTGACGCCCGAGCAGCGCGCCCAGTGGCGTGAAGCCATGCGCCCGGTGTGGGACAAGTTCTCCGACCAGATCGGCGCCGACCTGATCAAGGCTGCCGACGACGCCAACAAGCCGTCCTGATCGCTTCCATCGCCCATGGCCACCTGCAGCGCAGGTGGCCCGGCTTCCTTATGTCCGGAGAATGCCCATGCACAGGATCAGACGCGTCTGGGAGCACTTCGAGGAGGGCATGATCGCCTTCCTCCTGGCGGCCATGACCTTGATCACCTTCATCTACGTGGCGCTGAACAACCTCTACACCCTGTTCTACAGCCTCAGCGACCACTGGAGCTTCGCCAGCGAGCTGCTGCTCGACATCGGCGACCACTTGATGGGCTACGCCCAGGAAATGACCTGGAGCATCGCCCTGACCAAGGCGCTGTTCGGCTGGCTGATCTTCTTCGGCATCGCCTACGGCGTGCGTACCGCCGGCCACCTTGGCGTCGACGTGCTGGTGCGGCGCACACGCAAGCCGGTGCAACGCATCCTGGCGATGATCGCCTGCGCCTGCTGCCTGGCCTATGCCGGGTTGTTCCTGGTTGCCAGCATCAAGTGGGTGAATGCTGTGTTCGTCGCCGGCATCGGTGCCGAAGACCTCGACCGCTACGGCATCAAGATCGGCCACATCGCGCTGATCGTGCCGTTCGGCTTCGCCCTGATCATCGTGCGCTACCTGGAAATCCTCTACCGCATCTTCACCCACCGCCAGACCGGTCTAGGCCTGGCGGATGAAGCCGCAGAGGCGAGCAAACTGGCCAACCCGGGCGAGGAGTCACACTGATGACCGTTATCTGCCTGTTCCTGCTGCTGTTCGTGTTCATGTTCCTCGGCGTGCCGATCGCCATTTCCCTTGGCCTGTCGGGCGCGGTGTCGATCCTGCTGTTCAGCCAGGACTCGCTCAGCTCGCTGGCGATCAAGCTGTTCGAGACCTCCGACAGCTACACCTTCCTGGCGATCCCGTTCTTCCTGCTGTCGGGCGCGTTCATGACCACCGGCGGCGTTGCCCAGCGCCTGATCGATTTCGCCAACGCCTGCGTCGGCCACATTCGCGGCGGCCTGGCCATTGCCGCAGTGCTGGCGTGCATGCTGTTCGCCGCGCTGTCCGGCTCCTCGCCCGCCACCGTCGCCGCCGTCGGCTCCATCGCCGTGGCCGGTATGGTGCGCTCGGGTTATCCGAAGGAGTTCGGCGCCGGGATCATCTGCAACGCCGGCACCCTTGGCATCCTCATTCCGCCGTCTATCGTCATGGTGGTGTACTCGGCCGCCACCGAAACCTCGGTGGGCAAGCTGTTCATGGCCGGTGTGATACCCGGGATCCTGCTCGGCCTCGCCTTGATGGTGACCATCTACATCGTCGCCCGCGTCAAGAAACTCCCCGCCCAGCCGCGTGCCAGCTTCGCCGAATGGCTGCGCACCGCCCGCCGCGCGTTCTGGGGGCTGTTGCTGCTAGTGATCATCCTCGGTGGTATCTACAGCGGCATGTTCACCCCGACCGAAGCGGCCGCGGTGGCGGCGGTGTACTCGGCGTTCATCGCGCTGTTCGTCTACAAGGACATGCGCCTGCGCGACTGCCCCAAGGTGCTGCTCGAGTCCGGGCGCCTGACCATCATGCTGCTGTTCATCATCGCCAACGCCATGCTCTTCGCCCACGTGCTGACTACCGAGCAGATTCCCCAGCAGATCACCCAGTGGGTGCTCTCCGAAGGCCTGACGCCGATCGGCTTCCTGATCATGGTCAACGTGGTGCTGCTGGTGGCGGGGAGCTTCATGGAGCCTTCGGCGATCATCCTGATCCTGGCGCCGATCTTCTTCCCGATCGCGATGAAGCTGGGCATCGACCCGATCCACCTGGGGATCGTGATGGTGGTGAACATGGAGATCGGCCTGGTGCATCCGCCGGTGGGGCTGAACCTGTTCGTGACCAGTGCGGTGACTGGATTGACGCTGGGGCAGACGATTCGTGCGGCGCTGCCGTGGTTGTCGATTCTGTTGCTGTTCCTGGTGCTGGTGACCTATGTGCCGTTTATTTCGCTGGCGTTGCCGGAGTGGTTGGGGATGCCGTAGGGGCGGTTGGCATTTCGGACCAAAGGCGCTGACGCTGATCGTCAGCGCCTTCTGGTCGCAGCCCTCAGGAGCCTTTGATCTTGGCGAATCCATGGGTGACGGAGATCAAACGCATACTCAGTCCGAATTCTTCCACGGGGCCTTCGTAGACCGCTCGATGGATACCAGCGCCGAAATACTTCACAACGGTTCCGACATCAACAGGGGCATTGTGCAGCGGCTTGCCGTCTTTGTCATAGATGACCACACGGCTATAGCCCAACGAAGAAGAGAAGCAATCCAGCGCCAGATAGTTTGTGGGGTTGGCGAAGGTCAGTTCAAAGGAGGCATCAGTTCCGCTATGTCCGGTTGTTCCGTGGACAAGGATGCTGTTTTGGCCGTTGCTGTCTTCCAGCACTATGAATTTAACGTTGTTGCCACTGGAACTCAGCGTGAGCATGTATCCCAGCCTTTGCTCTTCACCTTTGAGTTCACTACCGCGGTTCAGATCCTTAAAAGAATCAGTGATGTAGGGTATTTGGGAGTTCTTATAAAGCTCATTCATCTTGGTCATCGTGTGCTCCTGAAGGGCGAACCCCTGAGTTTCGGTTGGGATAACGACGAACGCATGAGGGCTGGCTGTATTCCAGGCTAAACAAGAAGGAGACCTACCCGCCCATACAGGCTTGGGGTTCATGTTGGTGAGGAATAACAGGGCCGGCAACTGGCAGACTTGTCAGTTGCCGGTTGCCTGTAGGGCTTCTATGTTCAGCGATTTTGTCTGCATTTGGCTTGAGTCGGCTGCGAGTACTCACAAAGCCAGCGCCCTGTGCCGGCAGGGCAGGAGCATTCAGTCATACAGCCACGGCTTGAGCTCGGCCAGGTTGCTGATGACCACCTGCTGTACCAATTCACTCCGTGGCTGTCATCCTGCTGCTGTTGCTGTTGCTGTTGCTGTTGCTGTTGCTGTTGCTGTTGCTGTTGCTGTTGCTGTTGCTGATGACCTACGTGCCTTTCTTTTTGCCGGCGCGCCCTGCGCCGGGTCGGATAATCGACCGATATCGGTGCGGAATGCTGCGCAGCAGAATCTTGGGTTCCTACTGACACTCAGGCACTGAACGCATGCAGCAACTGACTGATCACACTTACGATTTCATCGTCTGTGGCGCCGGCACCTCGGGGTGCGTGGTCGCCGCCCGCCTTGCCGACCAGCCCGGCGCCCGGGTCCTGCTGATCGAAGCCGGCAGTGCCTACACCGGCCCGGAGGTCACCGACCCCGCGCAATGGCCGGCGAACCTCGGTTCCGAGCGCGACTGGGGTTTCGAGGCGCAACCCAACCCCGCCTTGAACGGCCGCCGCATGGCGTTGAACATGGGCAAGGGCCTCGGTGGCGGCTCCAGCATCAACGTGATGGTGTGGGCGCGCGGGCACCGCACCGACTGGGACCACTTCGCTGAGGAAAGCGGCGATCCTGGCTGGGGCTACGAATCGGTGCTCGGCTACTACCGCCGCATCGAAAACTGGCAAGGCCACCCCGATCCCCTGCGCCGCGGCTCGACCGGACCCGTACACGTCGCCCAACCTCGCGCGCCCCAGGCCCTCGCCTTGGCCACCCTGGAGGCCGCCAGCCAACTGGGCACCCCCCGTTTCGACAGCCCAAACGGCGAGATGATGGAAGGCTCCGGCGGCGTCGCCATCGCTGACCTGCGCATCAAGGAAGGCAAGCGTGACTCGGTGTACGACGCTTATATCGTGCCGCGGCTGCACAACCCGAACCTGCACATCCTTACGCAGGCGCTGGTGGCTCGCGTGTTGTTCGATGGCCGTAAGGCGAGAGGTGTCGAGGTCGTGGTCGAAGGCCAACTGCAGCGTTTCTACGTGACGGGTGAAGTGATCCTGTCGATGGGCGCGGTGAACACCCCCAAGGTGTTGATGCAGTCCGGCATCGGCCCGGAAGCCGAGTTGCGTGCGCACGGCATCCCGTTGCTCAACCCATTGCCAGGCGTGGGGCAGAACCACCAGGACCACGTCGCCTTCGGCTGCACTTGGGCGTACTCGCAGCCGCAGCCAGTCGGCGGCGGAGGCTGCGAGGCGACCCTGTACTGGAAGAGCGACTCCCGCCTGGACGCGCCGGACTTGCTGCACTGCCAACTGGAATTCGCCGTACCTTCACCCCCCGAGGTCGGCATTGCCCCGCCGGCGCAGGGGTGGACGATGTTCGCCGGCTTGGCTAGGCCCGTCAGCCGCGGGCAGTTGCGGCTGTCGGGCGCTGGTGTGCTCGACAGGATGCTGATCGAGCCGAACACCTTGAGTGCGCCTGAGGACATGGCCGCCGCGTTGGCTTCGGTCGAGATGTGCAGGGAGTTGGGGAACCATCGGGCGTTTGCCGGGTTGGTGAGCGGGGAGGTCGTGCCTGGGCCGCAGGATAGGCAGGGGATGGAGCGGTTCTTGCGCAACTCGGCGGTGAGTTTTTGGCATCAGTGCGGGACGGCGAAGATGGGCCAGGATGAGATGGCAGTGGTGGATCGCGCGTTGAGGGTTTATGGGGTGAGCGGGTTGCGAGTGGTGGATGCTTCGGTGATGCCGCGGATCACGGTGGGGAATACGATGGCGGCTTGTGTGGTGATTGGGGAGCGCGGGGCGGATCTTTTGATGGGCAGTCGAGCGGTGTTGTAAGGGGGCTGCTGATACGCAGCTTTCGAGGGGACGGGGGGCGTGCGCTGTTGGCATTCTGTGTCGGCACGCGCGGACATTCAGTCTTCCAGCCACGTCTTGAACTCGGCCAGGTTGCTGATGGCCAACTGCCGTGGCAATTCAACCCGTGGCTGCCGGGACTGGATCTGTGAAGTTCACCGATCGTTGCGTAGCGACGGTGAATGAGCCGTCAGTTCCGCCAGAGACTGTGGCGCTACCGCATTCGTCAGAGCATGAGCCGCCGAGGGAACTGTCGGAATAATGCACCGATGGAGCGTGTACTTCGCAGTTTGAAATCAGAGTGGATACCGAGCACGGGCTACCTGACCGGGCAACAAGTTCAACGAGACATTGGCCAATACCTGATGAGCCACTACAACTGGATCCGACCTCATCAGTTCAACGATGGACTGGCTCCGGCGAAAGCTGAAGAAAAACTCAAAACCGTGTCCGGGATGAGTTGACCACTACAAAATGTCTACGGCGTCGCGGGCTGACCAGTACCTCTGCCGTGCTCTGTAGGAAATTTCCTACAGAAAAACTTCCTATCGCTCTCAATAATCACCTCATCTACCGTAATCGGCTTATCCAGGCGATGCGTCTAACGATCCAAGCACTTGAAAAGTTAATGCGGGGGCAATAGTTGAATCCTCTGCGCGTGCAGCGATAGTTATTTTAAATTTGTGAAACCATCAATCAAAATATGAACTCATGCAGCGCTGGCTGTAAGAAAATTATTTGAAATGAGGTGCGGGGAAAGTGGAGAGCGGTGACGATTTTAGCGTGATAGATGAGCTGATTGAAGAGCGGTCGGATTCGCTTCTTTCAGCGGTGAAATTTGTTTGTAAGTTTTATAATAAAGAAGTCAGTGAGGCTGTTTTATACGCGGGTCTACCGCGTGGTAAAGCGTTGTCGCCGATCGCGGCAGTGCGGATGCTTGAACAGGTAGGTATGAAGGCCGGCTGGGTTCAGCGTTCACTTGATCAGATTTCTGATTATTTGTTGCCCGTTGTGCAAGCCTGTGGAGATGGACGTTACTGTGTCATTCTCCGGAAACATACAGATAAAGGTAAATGGGTATACGATGTTGTTTTTCCAGAGCATGGAGGACGGGTCGTTATCGATGAGGCAGAGCTGCTGAAGCAGTGTACGGGGTACTTTTTATTGGTCGGCGCCGTTCCGAAATTGGAGGCGTGCAGTCAAGACGATCTACTGTATACCAAGCCCAGCCAATCCCATTGGTTGCTGTCCGTCATCTGGCGTTTTCGATTTTACTTTTACAGTGCCGCGCTTGCGGCGTTGCTGGCGAATATCCTGACGTTGGCCATCACTTTTTTCACCATGAACGTCTACGACCGCGTTGTGCCTACGCAGGCGTATGTATCGTTGTGGTCAATGGCAATCGGTGTGTTGATCGCGATAAGCCTTGAATTTGCTTCGCGGCAGATTCGTGCATATTTACTGGATGTGGCGGGAAAAAAAGCGGATTTGATTTTAGGGGCCAAGTTATTTCGCCAGGTCATGGCGGTGCGATTAGAAAGCAAACCGGGGTCTTCTGGGGCATTTGCCAACCAATTCCGTGAATACGAGTCCGTGCGGGACTTCATCACCTCGGCCACACTGGCGACATTGTCAGACTTGCCTTTCTGTCTTATGTTCCTCGGCATTATTTATTGTATTGGCGGGGCGCTGAGTATTATTCCGCTGTTGGCAGTGCCTTTGATTGTGCTGGTGAGTATTGCCTGCCAATGGCCGTTGTCACGTTATATGCAGGAAAACTTGCGAGAGATTTCTTTGCGACAAGGATTGTTGATTGAGACGCTGGAAGGCATGGAGGCATTAAAGGCTTCGCGTGGCGAAAGTGTTATGCAGAAACGTTGGGATGATTTTAGCGCACTCGCTACTGCATCTGCGATGAAAAGTCGGTTCTTATCAAGTCTAACCACTAACTTCGTGATGTACGTGCAACAGATGGTCACGGTACTGATCGTCTTAACCGGTGTCTATATGATTCATGACGGCCAGCTTACAATGGGCGCGATGATTGCTGTGGTCATCCTCTCGGGTCGGTCGCTGCAACCATTAGGCGCCGTGGTGGGGTTGGCGCTGCGTTATCAGCAGGCTAAAGCGGGTATGAAGTCGCTGAGTATGCTGATGAGCCTGCCGGTGGATCGGGACCCGCAGGCAACCTTTCTCCCTGCGCCTAACCTTGAAGGTCATCTTAGTCTGAAAAAAATCAGTTATGTTTATCCGATGCCTGGAGTCGTGGCGCCTCCGAAAGCGCTGGACAACATCAATTTAACCATCGCACCGGGTGAACGGGTAGTAATACTTGGCAATATTGGCAGCGGAAAATCTACGCTACTCAAACTGATGGCGGGACTTTATAGGCAGAGTGAAGGCCGCTTGGCGTTGGATGATATTGATGCATCGCAAATAGACCCTGCCGATTGGCGGTCGCTCGTGGGGTACGTAGGGCAGGACTGCCAATTGTTCTTCGGCTCTTTGCGCGAAAACGTGATGATTGGTAATCCGGGTGCAACTACCCAGCAATTTCTGCGCGTCGCCAAAATCACCGGATTGGACAAAATCGCTTCACGCCATCCTTCGGGTTATGACATGCCGATTGGTGAGATGGGGCGTAACTTGTCTGGTGGGCAAAAGCAATTGATCGCGCTGGCCCGTTGCTTGATGCTGGAGCCCAAGGTGCTCTTGCTGGATGAGCCTACCAGTGCGATGGATGGTTTAAACGAGGCTCAGTTCATTGAGCAGTTGGGAAACTTGAGTGCCTCGCACACCTTAGTAATCGTGACTCACCGTATGTCGATGCTCAGTATCGTCCAGCGTCTTGTCGTGATTGAGAATGGATGCATTGTCGCTGATGGTCCTAAAGAGCAAGTGCTTGTGGCGCTGAATGGTCAGCATCGATCGCCCGAAGATACTCACCTCGGCACATCTCAATGATAGGGCGTTCTGCTTACCCGCTCTGCATTGCCAGGATAATTTTCCATGTCATTTAAAAAGTTAATGCGCTTGCTTGGTAAAGGTCGGCCCGTGCATCGTAAAAAAGTTCAGCATGCTTTACGCGTTGAAGATGAAGCATTCATGCGAGATTTAAAAGGTGCGTTGATTGAGCAGCGCACCCCGGCCAGCGCGTTAGTATTATGGCTGATAGCGGCGGCGATGGTGTTCGGTATTCTTTGGGCTAATTTTGCGCGTGTGGAAGAGGTCACCCGTGGAGAGGGAAGAGTCATACCAGCCAGCCGTGAGCAGGTGATCCAGAGTTTGGAAGGCGGGATCATGAAAGATCTCTTTGTCAAGGAAGGTGATGTTGTAGAGCCGGGGCAGAAGTTGTTGCAGATCGATCCGACGCGGGTGGGTGCCAATTATGGTGAAGCGTTATCACGGGTCCAGGGGTTAAAAGGAGCTATTGCTCGTTTGCGTGCAGAAGCTTATGACACGCCGCTCGTGTTTCCTGAAGATATTAAGCAGAACGCGTCTATCGTGCGCGATGAAACCCAAGCTTTTAACTCTCGCCAGAGAACGTTATTGGAAAGTGTTAAAGCTCTGCGTCGAAGCTTGGAGTTGGCAGACGGTGAAATCAAACTGTCCGCGCCCATGGCGCAGCAGGGCCTCGTGTCCGAAGTGGAAATTATGCGCTTACGTCGTCAGGCTAACGAGTTCAATTTGCAAATTGCCGAGCGTCTCAACCGATTTCGCTCGGAAGCCAACAACGAGTTGACACGTTCGGAAAGCGAGTTGGCACAAGCTTTGGAGGTACTCAAGGGGCGTGAAGATATTGTGAATCGCACGACGATCACGGCTCCGGTACGAGGAACGATCAACAATATCCAGGTCACTACACGTGGTGGGGTAATTCAACAAGGGGCGGAAATCATGACGCTGATTCCGCTGGAAGACCGGTTACTGGTCGAAGCCAAGATCAAGCCTGCAGACGTGGCGTTTATTCGTCCTGGCCTGACAGCGACGGTTAAGATCTCGGCCTACGACTACGCGGTTTATGGTGGACTCGTCGGCAAGGTTGAACACATAAGCCCCGATACTTTATTTGACGAAGACAAAGCCCGTTTCGGCAGGGATAACTCGACTTACTACAAAGTCTATGTTCGAACGGACCGTGCTGTCTTGGAGGCGGGTGGACACAAGCTCCCAATCATTCCCGGTATGATCGCCAGTGTTGATATTAAAACTGGAGAAAAAACGATCCTGTCCTATCTGCTGAAACCCATATTCAAAGCACAAGAAGCCTTTCGGGAGCGATGACATGAACAGCTCACCCTTGACGTTTAGGAAAATGACTTTCATATCAATAGGGTTGGCCTGCGCTTATGTAAATTTCAGCGGTGTAGTACTCGCACAAGAAAATAAACAGCTGCGACTGGACGATCGTCAAATCGCGGCGTTAATTCACCGGTTTCCTTCCTCTGCAACGGTGCCCGCCTCACCGACCACTGGTCATATACTCGCGACGACTCCAGCCGTGAAAAGGCAAGACCTCGCCATCAATCCCACGATTTCTACGCTTCAGGGGCCCACGTTGCGTTCAGTGGCGGTAGGTAGTGAGCTGCCCGTGAATAGAGAATTGCGTTCGTTGATGAGAGATTTTGTGGCCAAGGCATTACGTCACAGCCCAGAGGTGCGGGTGTCTATTGCAAATGAAAACGTTGCCGCTTACGAAATTGATGAGGTCAAAGGGCGACGCTGGCCTCAAGTGCGTTTGGGGATGAATTCAGCATTAACTAAGAATGACAGCGGTAGCTCGAATAGTAACCGTACGGCGGGTACCTTGAGCGTCATCACGAATGTGTGGGATTGGGGGAAAAACGCCAGAGATACAGGCGCGGCTACGGCGTCACTTGAAGTTAAAAAGCAGAACAGCCAAGCGGAGCGGGAGCGGGTGGCGTTCAATACGACGTCCGAGTTGATCAATCTATTGCGCGCCATACGAAGTTCCGAAGTGGCTGAGGATTATGTACGGCAGATGAGCGACCGAGTCGATATGTTGTCTAAAATTACTCAAAACGACAAAGGTCGGGCGAGTGAGTTGGTCCAGGCTCGTGCCAGGTTGTTATCGGCGCAAGCTAGCCGTGAACAGATAATTGGCCAGCAGCACATTTCTCAGATTCGACTTCATCGGATTTTGGGTGAGGAGGTGCCAGAGGTATCCGGCGCTTTACTGGTTCTCAGTCGCCCTATGATTGACCAAACAGCCGCATTATCGTCGCTTGATGTTCACCCTTTGTTGCTGCAACTCAAAGCCCGGGCGGACGTCGAAGGCGAGCGCCAAAAGGCGCTCAAGGCTCAGGGACTTCCCGGGCTCAATCTCGTCGTACGTAAAGAGCAAAGGGATTCAATGGGAAGTCATGCGAGAGGCCCAAATGATTGGTATGCCGGTGTAGATGTGCAGTGGGATATCTTTAGTGGTGGTTCCAATACGGCAGCCCAGAAGGCTGCAGGAGAGCGTAAAACTTCAGCATTGGAAGAGTATCAAAAAACGGAGCAAGATTTGCGCCTGGAGATCATGCGTTCGACTCAAAACCGAGCGAACGCCTTGCAACAGGCAAGAAACTATCAGCAGCTAGCCATAGAAACCGATCGTGTGCGCAAGATGTATTATGAGCAGTGGTATCATTTAGGAAAACGCACATTGCTTGATGTGTTGGTGGCTGAAAATGAGCACTTTAACAGTCAGTTGCAAGCGATTGGAGCTATCAGTGATAGCCTAATCAATGACCTGAGTATTTTATCTAGCTCGGCACAATTGCTGAGCCATTTGTCTGTTGGGGAGTAGCGATCTGATCTACAGCGGTCAACCATTCGCGGGCACAGAATCGATTTTTCCTTCGCAACTGTCGGCGGCACAAAGCCATTGCGTTTAGGCGGTTTCATTCATGAATCCTTTGATCTTGAAGCATCCGACCTCAATACCTTCATCCCGGAGCATGGCAGTGGTGGGCTGTATACAACGGACCTGCCAAAACTAGTCAAGCCTGGTAGTGAAATTCTGACTGATCAGCTCTCGACCCATAGCCGAGTCAGGAGTCGCCAGCACACTGGCTGTGCGCAGGATGCCATGACCACAATGGCCATTAATCTGATCCAGCACCCTCATTACCCTCGACGTGTCTGGAGGTGGCGACACTGCAAACAGATCGTCGGTGGATTCACCTGGCTGGGACAGGTTTGGCAAGACGATCTCAGCTTTGCTGTGCTTGAAGCCCGGCCGGAATACCTGATCCAGCGCCTCGAAGGCGGCTTTTTTTACTCACTGCACATCATCGGTGGGGTAGGGCAGATCCGCCACTACACCATTTGCATACGTTGCTTCCTCGGGATTGAAAATTTCCGTCTTGTAATATATGAATCAAATTTGCTCGGAAAAGCGTTCTTGTGTAACGGCTTGAGCAACACCCAAGCCGTTACACTTTTCGTGAGCTAAAGTGGGTTACAAGTCAGTATTACACCCAATTAACATTGATTGTTTGTTCTATCAATAACTGCCCTTGGTGATCACCCACACTATTGTAGACATTATAGGCATGGCCTTCAGAGTAAATGGTTTTTGTGCTTTCAGTTTTCCACTCACCTTTATCTTTCACCTCAACCACGTTGTCGCTACTACCTTTTATAACAACCTGGTTGCGCGAAACAGCCTCATCCAACCCAGAGCTGAAGTTGCTTTTATTAAACATATTCATGCCAGACGTCATATCCATAACATGCTTCAAGTCAATCGTCAGCTTCATTTTGTTACCCCCATTCAAGTCCAAGACTTCCATGTTGGCAAGACGCGAAAGCCCGACGCCAGTCTTGATGGTGCCTAGCCCTGTTGTAGTGATTTTGGCGAGATCGAAGTCGTTGACATCCTTCTCAAAGGCCAGCGTATCGATACCGTTGCCGCCATCAATTCGAGCCAAGCGCCCATGCAATCCCGCACTTTCCTGGAAACCTTTAAGCAGAAAAGACAGGTTATCTTTATTCAAGATAATCACGTCATCTCCGGAACCTGCATAGATGACGTCGGCACCTCCCTTGCCATAAATAGTGTCATTGCCTGCCGTTCCTTTAATGAAATTGCTATCCGCATTTCCCATTGCAAGTCCGGTGGTGTTATCAACACTGATGGACGGTTCTGCCCCGAGAGACGTGCCACCCAAGTACAGTTTTCCGCTAGATTGGTATGAGCCAACGTAAATATCCGGCAAACCATCGCCATTAATATCTAGACGACCGGCGATCGATGCGCCATCTGCCTGCTCTTTTGGCACAACGATACCCTGTTTGGGGGTGAATTTCGCCATATCAATTTTTTCGTTATCGGCTTTCCCGAAAATAATATAGGAATTCTGGTAGCTGCCGTAAGAACCACCCTGTTTAGCGGCTCCAGCTCCTGAATTACCATAGGTGGAATAAGCGAAATCCATAAGACCATCACCATTGATATCACCCAGGGCGCGGACGTCGCCATACTTTGTCGGCTGCGCCGCAAGCGCACTCGAAGCATCAATCATATAGCCACGATTATTTTCCTTAAGCCACTTTTCCTCCAGCACGATCTTATTGCGGAACTTGCTGAATTCTGCCAGCGTGCCCCCATATACGACAAACAAGTTGGTGCCATCATTCACCAAAACGTCTGAAAAGCCGTCACCGTTAGTATCGCCTACCCCCGCAACCGACTGAACCTGGTTAACCTCACGGGCACCGGTTCCTGTTACCCATTCAAAGTCCGTCGTTTTACTGATGCTCCCCCGATCAGGGTTTCCGATAGTAATACCTCGAGCGGTCACAATACCTCGGCTACCACCACCTAAAAAGTCACCGGTAGCCGATACGTATTGCGCACCACTGTAAAAGGCATCGTAGCTGTTGACGTTTGTATCAGAGGCGCCAAATTTAAAATCCGTTACAGTGTTTTTAGGATCAACCTGCTTCCCCCCAAATACGACAGTGGAGGTTCCATTTTGCCCAAATGCCCCATATCCGCCCAAAACAGTATCCATCAGGCCATCGCCGTCCAGATCGCCCGCGCCGCTAACAAAATACCCGGTACCAATAACTTTCGGGTTTTCAAACATTTTCATGTATTTTTCTGATGTAACCCCAAGGTTTTGGGCTCCATTGTAAACACGTACATCTGCCCTGGATCGGCTATTCGTCCCGCTGTGCACCGATGCAATATCGTTAAGACCATCGCCGTTAGTATCACCCAAGCCAGCCGTATGAAAACCGGTATCAATATTTCCAAGTTGATACTTAGGATGCTGACTTTCGGAAACATTGGCGTTACCTCTTAACAGGGCATTATAATTTCCACTGTCGTAACCCAGGCCTGCAACAGAATCGAATCCACTGCCATCCACGTTGCCTGCAGAATCTACAGACCAGACTCCTTGGCTACCTGTAATTGCGATAGGCTTATTGGTTGGTCCGTTGAAGGTGACTTGCGAAACGCTTGAAGCCTCACTGAGGTTAGAGGCTGCATCCAGCGCGTTGACATAGTAACTGTGCTGGCGGTTACTTTGAAAAGGCAAAGCAGCTGTCCACTCACCATTGGCGTCAGCGACAACGCGCATTAGTTCGACATTCTTTCCATCCGCATTTTTGTGGAAGATAATAACCGTTGCATTAGCTTCCGCATGACCGCGAAGTGTCGGGGTATTATCAACAGTGGCTTTACCACTTTTGACATCCACGCCATCTTTGGTCACGATGCTGTCCAAGGTGGGGGCGGGCGGGGGAACCGTATCAATGGTTAAGTTTACCGTCACTTGCGCACCTTTCACATTACGGGCGCCATCGATGATCCTGACGTCATAGTTATAAACCCCATCCGAATGTGCCGGTAACTTAATACTCCAGTTCCCGTCGCTATCGACGGCCCCTAGCGCAACACGCTTGCCGTCGCCCTTGCTGATGATTTCTATACTGTTGCCACTACCGACCCCTGTTGCTCGTCCGTGTAAGGTGGGAGCTGGGTCATTAGTTGGCACATTCAGGGGGTGACGTTCAAATTTATTGTTTGCAATTATTTGACCGTCAGAACCGACCGTATCGGTATAACTCTCAACCTTCACTTCATACTTTGTAAAAGGGTTTTCGTAACTTTTTACAGTCGCAGCGCTTTCGCGCCCCTGTCCATCAATGGCAACCGCTTTAAACTCGGAAGTCCCCTGAGGCGCAGGGCCAGAAAGGGTAAAGTTCCCGTCAGCGTCCACGACAACCGTTTTGGTCACCTTGTTCGGGAGTTCTATGCGGACTTTCAGCCCAGGTGCTGATTTGCCCGTCAACGTGAATTCGCCAGTCGCTTGGTCCGTGGCGATATCATAAGTCGGCGCCGACGGTCTAGCCAAATTGTACGTCAAGTTTGCCGGCACGCTTTTGTTACCGGCAGCATCGATTGCAACGGCTGATATATTACCGTTTGGCTGAGGATCGTTGATGTCCAACTTGAAATTGCCGTCGGGACCGGCTTTCACGTTGTGGGTCTTGCCGTCCGGTGAGGTTATGTTGACCGTGCTGTTGGGCTCGGCTTTACCGGTGATGGCGATCCCCTCATTGGGCTTGCTGATCACGTTCAGCCCTGTCGGGGCATCCGGTGGCGTAGTATCAATTTTCGGGTCTGCAATGAACTCCAGAATTGCAGGCAAACTTTTGTTATTTGCTGCGTCCGTTGCAGTGATGATGATCTTGCCGTTTGGCTGAGGATCGTTGATATCCAACTTGAAATTGCCGTCGGGGCCGGCTTTTACGTTGTGGGTCTTGCCGTCCGGTGTGGTGACGTTGACCGTGCTGTTGGGCTCGGCTTTACCGGTGATGCCGATCCCCCCAGTGGGCTTGGTGATCACGTTCAACCCTGTCGGAGCATCCGGTGGCGTAGTGTCGATTTTCGGATCTGCTATGAAGTCCAGAATCGCAGGCAAACTTTTGTTATTTGCTGCGTCCGTTGCAGTGATGATGATCTTGCCGTTTGGCTGAGGATCGTTGATATC
>NZ_JABWRM010000021.1:0-75132 GCF_014268955.1 Pseudomonas sp. RW3S2
GTACGAAAGTAGCGGGTCAGCCCTTCGAATTGAGGTGTGAAGGCTTGCCAGGGCCAGGGGAAGTGCGAGGTGATGCGGGGGCGCGGTAAACCCTCTGGTCCCTCATCCATGAAGCGGCGGATGAACTCCCATTCGTCTTGCAGCTCCGTGAAGTTGTTGGCGGCCTTGCCTACGTGGACGAGTTCGGGATGAAGTGCGCCGGCGTACGAGGGTTGCCACATGAGATCCAAAGGAAGGCCCAAGCTACCGGCAGCGGCGTATTTTTTATCAGAGCCACTGCACATGACACCGTGCCAAGGAAGTGTGACGATGCCGCCACAGTACGATGGGCGATGCAGGTAGACTTGTTGGGTAGTGCGGTTGAAACGTATCAGCAAGTGGCGGGATGTGAACATCTCGAATCGTGTGAAGCGAAGCCCAAATTTTAAGTAAAGCCATAATGTGCCTATGCCCATGGTTAGGAAGAATGATGCTAGAAAAAGTCGTTCGCCATAGGGCTCGCCGTTGTAGCTGAGTGATAGGCTGAATAGGAATTTTATGTCTTCTAAAACAATCGTTATATTTACTAATGAGTAGACTATAAGTGCGACGGATAATATGCTTATCAGTCCCCGTTTATTCTCCCACATGCCGCAACGCATTTCCAATATGTGCTCGTTGTAAGCGTAGACTGGTCCTCGACTTTTGGGGGTGTTGCTAGCTGATTTTTTTGCAGATTCAATCATCTCCTGTTCGTCGCTTTCATATATGGTTTTCCTTTTCGCTTTATTATGCTGTTTTTCAAAAGCATCGCGTTCTTCTTTTGGGTCGATGTAGGCAAGCCATGAGAGCCACTCAACAAAATACATTATATGATCTCGCTAATTGCACTGAACAAGTCTTCAAGTTCTTCTGCATCCTTTAAGTAACCTTTGTGAGATAGCTGAAGGCGGAAGCAGCATTTGCTGCACCATTTTTCTAGCGCGTTTTCATCGAGAATCAATAAGGCGATACTGGTGGCGAGCACGATGGCGCCTCCAATCCAACTCAAACGACTAAGCCAAAGCATGGCCGCTCTGTTCACCGCCAATCGTGTAGATAACTTTGAAAAGGCCGCGCCTAAGCTACTTCTGAATATATTGAGGTCACTAATCGATAGCCAGTGGAAAAGCGCACTAGCCTGTGAAAACGCTATTCCTCCTTGCCCTACGAGCAACGCGAAAGTAGCGCCTGTTCTAATTCCATAAGCTGAGGCTAATATTGATTTAGATTTATTCCGTGCTTCTAGGGCGTCGGAGATGTCCCACGTAATACTGACAATCCCCCCCACCGCCGCCAACCCGGCCCCCCACAGCCGATAACGTCCCAAGCTAACTTGCGCACCTCGCGCAGTGACGCTGTTCTCACCAACACCTCTGAGCGTCACTTCAGTACCCACTGCAAGTAGTTCCATCCCTGCGGCGGCACTGGTCAATGCGGCCGCAGTCACTTCACTCCAGAAGCGTCGGTTCTTGTCATCTTTTCTTCCTTGTAACAGCAGCAACCCCGCTTCCAGCAGAAGTAGCGCACTGGCCACGCGCAGGCGATAGAACTGATTGCCGTGTACGCCTTGCAATGTCTCGACATAAGCTCGGTCGAGGCGGCGCACGACAGGTGCTGCAACGCGACCGCGTGACGGGGTTTGGCCTTCCAGCGCCTGCTCACTCAACCGCAGGTTCAATGCTTGCTCACCCAGTGAGGCGATGAGGTAGGTGCTCAGGCGTCGGTAAAGCAAGCGATCGGCGCTACCAGGGGCACCCACTGACAAGCTCTGTCGCCCCAATTGCCCGAGCCAGGCCAGCGCGCCGGCCGTGTTGGCGGGGCTGTGTTGCGCGAGCAGGTCCAGATGGCTATCGACCTGGCTGAAGTGTGCGGCGAGTTCCTTGGCTTGTTTGAGCGCTGTATCCAGTTGCTGCAAAGGATCGTCACCCTGCGGCAGTGCGTCCAGCGTTGTGCGTGTTTGCGCAAGCACCTCGGCGATTGCGCGCTGGTTGAAGACAAACGAGCGCAGCGCCAAGTTGTCGGGGGAGATACTGTCGGCGCGCCACCATTGGGCAAGTAACTCTGCGCCGGCGGGCACGCCTTCGAGGCCGACCACGCACAGCCCCGTCTGCTGCGTAAAGCACAGGCCATTGGCGAGGTCGTTCTCGTCGTAGTGGGCAAGCGCCTTCAGAAGCTCGGGGGACTTCAACCACGTGAGGTGATCTGCCGCTCTGGACTCGGCAAGACGTTGTGCTTCGAGGCTCTGCGCATTGAACATGTCAAGGTGTTGATGCATGCCTTGCAGGTTGACCTTTGACAGGTAGCGCTCTTGGAAATGCTTTGCAAATTCGCCGTTTCTCGCACGGGTCTCAAGGTTCTGCCTTTTTAACTCACTGGCGCTGTCGAGAATGTCCTCTTTGGTCTGCGCCCACCAATCGGCCATCTGCGGGTGAACACCCTGGTCGCTGCGGGCGAGATAAGCGCGCATCGCCTCTTTATGGTGATCGACCAGCGCGGCGACTTTGCGCTCAGTGAATTGCTGATGCAATTCGCTGAATGCCTGTGCGACCAAAACCTTGCGCTCGTTACTAGGGCCGGCTTTCTCGGTGCTGGCTTCCAGCCAGTGCTTGAGGTGTTCCATGCCGGCGTTGCGCCAGGCATTGAGTTCTTGAGTAATACCGATGGCGTCCTCCACCACGATGGCGACACCCCGAGCTTCAGGTCTGTCGCCCAAAGGAGCCAGTGCTTGCCGCGCCGCAGCCAGCGAGCTGATGCTGGGTGTACTGAATACCTGGGAGTCCAATAGCCTGCGCAACAAGTCGTTGGATTCGGCGGCAAAGTCGGCGACAAGCTCCAGTTGGTCATGACGTATCGTGTAAGGCCTGGGGGTCGGACAGCTGGGACCGGCGAAGGGCGCTATATCCACGGCCGGTAGCGCGTCGCGTCGACGCAGCAATTGTCGCTGTGCCGCGAGGGTCAAAGGATCAGGGCTGTAGAACAGGCGAAGCTCAAGCAAATCGTCGAGATCCTGAACCTTGAACGCCCAAGTCATATTGCGCACGACATCCTGGAGGGTGTGGGTACCTGACGGTTGAGGCTCGGTGTTTTCAGGGTCTATGAGCGACAGGGCCCCGTTCGCGGCGATTCGATAGGGTAGATGCAGGCTGTAGCGCCCGCTGCGTTTGCGCTTTTCCATGACATACAGGAAGCCTTCACGAAGCGGGCGAATGGCGTAATCGGCATGACCCAACGCAGTGACGCGATGAGGGTGGCGCAGATGCTCAGGCAGGGTAGGTAATCGTTGGCGCTGGTGGGCACTGCCGCCAACGGCGGCATAGCGTAATGGCAGCACAGTGAAGGTCCGAGTACATGTGACGTCAGGCCCAACTGAAAAAGGATCTTGCAGTGCCTCGCAGTTCTGCCGATTGATTTCAAGCAGCGTCTCCAGATCGAGCATGAGAGGTCCTAGTGAAGTAAGCGGTGCAGATGTGTTTGAAGGCGGTGAGCAAATGGCTGTCGTTGCTCGAGTGATTCCTTCATAGCGGCCTGCCAAATGGGATCGAGTGTCAATCTGTCGCCGAGCAGCGCTGAATAGGTGACATAGGTGATCAGGTCTTGTTGCTCGATGAATCCTGCTTCTCGCGCGGCAGCGAGGTACTTGCGTACCCGACCCAGGCGCACGCTGTGGCATTGTTTAGCTTGCCCACTCGCGGCCAGTGAGCTTTTCAATTGATCGGCGAGTCGATGTTCAAGTGGGTCTCCTGCCAGCGCCTCCCAGCACGCAGGGTCTAGTGTTAGGTCGTTGAGTTCTTCGGTTGCAGATCTGTCGCCACCCATCAAACAGCACCAGGTTTCTTCATTGGCATCTGGATAAGGCACCCACCAACT
This sequence comes from Pseudomonas sp. RW3S2, assembly GCF_014268955.1. Lineage (NCBI taxonomy): Bacteria > Pseudomonadati > Pseudomonadota > Gammaproteobacteria > Pseudomonadales > Pseudomonadaceae > Pseudomonas > Pseudomonas sp. RW3S2. The sequence continues at coordinate 3,889 of NZ_JABWRM010000021.1, forward strand.
ATGGATGGGTGCGAACCATTCGACGATTTTGGGCAGATCCTTTCGGGCATGCAGCACACGCAGGCATTGTTCGGTGTGATAGCGCAGTAAGTAGCGTTGGCCGTCAGGTGCCCGAACTGTGTTGGCTTGCGCCAGGTGAGTGGCTAACGCAGCAGTAGGCAACGAGCTGATGATCCAGCCGCAGATGGCATCGGCTGCGAACTCGCTCAACTGCCAGAAGAGGTCGGATTGGTTCTGTAAGTTGGCGTCGGTGTTGGCCGCATATAGACCGGTGCCGAACGGGCGCAGGTTGCTGAGCTCATCCTGTTGCATCAGCGGACACAATATTCCGTGCTCCCGCTGTGCGAGGCTTTCCAACTGTTCAGTGCTTAGCTGGGAAAGTTCAAGAACAGCGGAAAGTCGATAGCCTTCTGCTTGTCGTAGAGGACGGAGTAATTTTTCGACGAAGAGGTCTTTCATTCGTGATCCCCCTCCATGCGAATGACATTGCGACCTTCTGCGATGGCTTTCAGCAAACAGCTGATGCAGATGGCTTCCGCAGGCGTTGGAGTGGAACTGATGGCTAGGTTATGCGTGCTTCCTGTTGGACTTTGTGCTACAGGGCCTTTGATTTTGATTGCAATGGCGTCAAGTGTGATGCCGCTGCCGTCAAGCGTTAGCGTTGCTCCCGGCGCCTTGATGGTTAGGCTTTGTGACACTTGGAGCTCTATGACTTGCGTTTCTTGGCGAATCGCTTGTCCTGCCCGTAGCTCGACATTTCCGACCACGTGTTGCTCCAGATGGCCGCCAATCTCTATCGAGTGATTCGCTGTGGTTTTGTCATATCTGTTGTTACCCACCTGCTCCGTACGATCTTCTGCTGTGGTGATCATGCGATGGCGGCCAATTTGAAGCAGGTCATCCCGACCTGTTTCACGATGATGGTCTCTCCCAATTTTCAGACCTTGGTCGTTACCCACTTCCTCGTGTCGGTCATGGCCAATACTGATCTGCTCATCCCGCGCTACACGTTCAGACCGATCATTTCCAATCTGTGTGGTTTCATCATGCTTGACCACATTGTTCTGATTCCGCTCGGCATGAATGAACACCTCCTGCCGCCCCAGTTCATCCTCGAAGCGCAGCTCGTTGAAACCATCCCCTTTGTGGGTCTGGCTCTTGATGGTCATGCGGGTCTTGTGTTCGGGCAGGTCGTAGGGCGGCAGTTGATCGCCGCAGTAGGTGCGGCCAGTGATCATCGGTTGGTCGGGGTCACCGTTGACATACTGGATGATCACATCCTGGCCGATGCGCGGAATGGCCATCGAGCCCCAGCTGCCACCGGCCCAGCCTTGCGATACCCGCACCCAGCAGGAGCTGAACTCGTTATTCTCGCTCTCGCGGTCCCAAGGGAAACTGACCTTGACCCGGCCCCACTCATCGCAATAGATCTCTTCGCCCTTAGGTCCGACCACAGTGGCCATGTGCGGGCCGTCGATGCGCGGTTTTGCCAGCGGAGAAGGTCGCCATTCGGTCCGACCGGGGACCAGCACGGCGGTCTGCTCATAACGCGTGCTCTGGTCGATCCCTGTGGCTTCTTCCTGCAGGCTGGTGAACTGGCTACCTTTGTGGGTAACCGCATTCACCCGCCAATGGGTATTGAGGTCATCACGCGGATGACCCGTCAGCGTGAAGCTCAAGCCCGGTTGCAGGCGTACGTCATCACCTTCGACTTGCGCCAGTCGTACATCATGACGCAGTGCCGTGATGCGGTTTTCGGTGAACGGTTTACCTACGACATCGCGCTTGTAGCGGCCTGGGTAATCGAAATATTCGTACTCGTTGGACTGATGCTCCAGGAAGGGGCCGGAGGCCCTGTGTTCCTGGCGGTAAGCCGGGTTGGTGAAGGTGTAGTCGCGCTGAACCTGGCGTGCTGTGCGCACCTGCTCGCTGTAGCTCAAGCGGCGCAAGCAGGGAACAGGCTGGTCGCCACCGCTGCTGGCTTGGTACAGCACGCTGTCAGGGGCTACAGGCTCGTCGTTATCAAAGAAGCCCTCGTCTTCATCCTCGGGCTTGATGGCGCCATGGCTGATCAACCCCAGCGATTGCAGCCGATCAGTGATGATCAGCTTGTGCAGCTTCTCACTGTGGGCGAAGCGATAGACGAAGCCTTCCTCAGCAGCAAGACGAGCGATGAACGCCAGGTCTGTCTCGCCGGCCTGGACGCAGAACTCGCGGACCTGGTGGTCCATGCTGGCACGCAGTTCGTATTGGTCGATGCCCTGACGCTTGAGCATCAGTTCAAGAATTTGCGGCACAGTCTTCTGTTGGAAGATACGCCAGTTCGAACGCAGGTCGGCGCGGGCCAGTTGCGGCTCGACCAGCGCCTGATAGTAAGTACGGTAGAAGCCGCTTTCAGCCTGGCTGAAACGGCTGACCAGGCCGTGCACGTAGCGCACAGGGCGTTCGCCATGCCAGATGGTGAACAACACCGGCTTGTCGAGCAACTGACCGAAGTCGATGTCGTTTTCGTGGCTGATCAGCTGAAGTTCGAGCGTGAACGGCTGGCTGATGCCCTCCTTGAGTGTGAACGAAACCACTTCGAATTCTGCTTTGCCAGCAAGTGGCAGAAAGCTGTAACGCAAGTCAGATTGGCTAGGCATAAGCAATCCTTGTCCGCCGTCCGAGATTCGAAATGCCCAGGCAGCGATGACTGCCGGGGCATTTCTGTTAGATCAGGCGATCGGTTTGCGCCAGTCGTCGGAACCCTCGGTGCCCGCAGTCACGTGGGTCCAAGAGATCTTGCGGTATGACAGCGAGACCTCGATAAGCTGGGTGAAATCAGCGTTATCCTTGTCTTGTGCGTGAGGCAGCACCGTATTGATATCAACGATGGTTGCATCCTCCATCTTGGTCGTGAAGAAGTGCTCCTGCTTGCCCTCTACCGAGGTGCGATACCAGTTGACTTCGACGGTGGGCAGCATTTCACCGCTGGCCAAGGCTTGATACATCAACGGCGTGGCCTTGTTCAGCGAACTGGTGAAGATGAACGGTTTGTGTACCCGTTGTCCGGCGGGCTGACCGCTTTGCGGATCCGTAGGTACGGTCACTTGGTGCTTGATTTCCTGTACCAGAATCTCGTCTTCGTGACCTTCGACGAAGACATTGCCCACCGAGTCGGAGGTGAAGGCGCCCGCAGTAATGTTGCCTTGGGTCTGGCCTTCGATCTTGATGTAAGCGGGTGTTGGCATGGCAGTTTCTCCTGCGTCCATGTGGATTGAGCACGCGCACACACGGTGGCGTGGCCATCGGAAACGATGGGCTTGTCAACGAAGCCATTGCCTCGTCAATTCGTTGAGTTCCGTTACGCCGGATGTCGGCGGGTTACTGCTGCAAAATGCCGTTGAGCGATGCCAGCACCTCTGTGGTAATGAGGTGCAGGCGGTAGCTGTAGGTGCTGTAGGCCACAGCCATGGCCGCGGCGGAAATTGCCAGTGGGCTCCACCATGGCCATTGCCGGTTCATGCGGAAGTTGCGTGGAGCCACGTTGGTGTAGGGATCGCAGACATGTACCGGTGTTGGTCCACGTAGTTCACGGATGATCCCGTGGAGCTTGTGGATCAAAGCGTTCAAGGACTCATCGCCTTTCGGTGCGATGGCGTACTTGCCCTTCAGGCCCAGGCACAGCGCGAAGTACATGAACTCCAGTACGGCTTGATAACGCTTGGGTTCTTGCATCAGGCGCGCGAGCACCGTGAAGAGTTTTTCTCCACCCCAGGTTTCGTCATGAAAGATGCTGAGCAGCGGCTCTTGGCTCCAGCAACTGGTCTTACCCCAGGGCCTGTCCATGACCGCTTCGTCGATATAGAGGCACAGCCCGTACGAGTAGGCGAGCAACTGAGGATGCTCGTAACCGTGCTGGCGCATCTCTTCCCGGATGTTGTCGATCTGGTTGCGCACCTGTTGATGCACATCCTTGATGTTGGGCAATGAATCCAGTGTGCGCAGGCGCATCACCAGGCCGAACAGGGGGGCGGCGGCATCCAGCATGGGATTGGCATAGCCGCCCCGCAGTTGGAAGTCAGGGTCGGCGAAGTAACCTTGAAAAGCAGGTTGTGCCTGCGCATTCGTGGCGATGTTGTCGGAGGATCTTTTGGCGTCCCTACCTGCGTTGGCTAACGCGTCGAAGAGGCCCCTGTTGCCATCCTGGCTGTCGTGAACACCATCTCTCATCTCATTCACTCCTGATTGCCCAGAACTGAATTTCAAGCCCTGGGAACTCGCCTGCGACATGAATGCCGAAGCCACTGGACGTCTTCATGCCAGCCCAGGCTGGGCCTCGACGGTCCAGTTCGAAGTAGGTGAAACCTGCGTGGAATGGCAAGTCCCTAGGCGCCACGGGCAGCGGCACCAATGGAATACCTGGCAGTTGCAGCGGCACAGCTTCATTCAACGATTCCAGCGAGACGACTTTTGCCTTCTGCACGAACATCTGGCGCAACGTGTGCGGTGGCAGATTGGCACGTACCGCCAGGATGAAGTCGGCTTGGTCGATCAGGCGACGGTCTTCCAGGGTGGTCGTCATCACGCCGTACTCCAACGTTTGCAATGGCAGCGAGACGGCGCGGGGTTGCAGCACAGTGCTCAGTGCCCGGCGCAGTGTGTCCTCCAGCGGCTTGAACGAGGTGCGCAATGCGGTGTGGTGATAGGCGGGGTAGTCCTGTGGTAGCCGGGTTTCGTCGGTGAAGGTGACGAACTCGCCACAGGCCTGGCTCATGTGCAGATACAGCTGCTCGGGGTGGGTCTGGCCTTGCCTGGTCAGGTGCTGGAAGCACGGCCACCAGCGGTTCATCGCCTGCAGCAGGTTGAAGTCGCGGATGTCGGCGATGCCCGACTGCCCAGAAGCGCCGATGCGGGCGGCCAGGTTGCGTGCGCGTTCGCGCAGCGTATTGGTGATCTCTTCCAGAAAGCGCTGCAGTGCCGGTATGGCGCGTACCGAAACGCTGGTGGGGTAGAACCCTTCGTCCAGTTGCAGGCTGCCATCGGGGCGCCGCTCAAGAATCCGGGTCACGGCCAAGCGGGTATAGGCGCTGCTGTCGTCGGCTTTGCGCTTGAGTTGCAAGTTGGGTACTGCCAGGTCGACCTGTACCAGGTCACCGTCTGCGCTGTGGGTGTCCTTGATTTCCTCGGCTTGAGCGCAGTATCGGAAATTGGCGGGATTGTCGGGCCAGCTCACCTCTCGGCCACCTTCGGTGCGCAGTGGCAGGCACAGGTAGATCTCGCTGTCTTTCGCCCCGTCGTCCTCGATTTCCAATGGTGGCGGGGGCGGCAGGTCGGCGGGTATATCGAACACTGTGCCGTCCGGCATGATGCCCCGCGCACGGGTGATAGCGATCTTGCCCAGGCTCAGGTACTCGTCGTTCAACTGCAGTTCGCTGAAACCATAGAACGCCGCATTGAGGCTGCCGAGGCGTTGGTGCAGGGCTGCTTCGCTGGCCCGGGCCGCCTGTTGAAAATGCTGCGGTTTGACGAACAGGCCTTCAGGCCACAGTACGGGGTTGCGTGAACTCATGAGCGCTCCGTGTCAGCGTGAGTAGGTGAGGTAGTCTGGCGTGGCATCAGTCTTCCTCCTTGAGCTGGACCTGCGTGTCGTTGAGCAACACCGACAGGATGATCTGGTGGCCGCGAGGGGGAATGCGCAGCACTTGACTCCAGGTGGCGTTTTCCTGGTTGCGGTAGTCGGCGATCACCGCGATGAAGCGGGTTTCGGGATCGATGGGCGCGAAGGGAATGAACTTGAACTGGCCCGGTCGCAGCAGGTAGTCGTCATCGCGGATGTAGGTGCTGCGCAACGCCTTGGGCGGGTCCTTGTCCAGCAGTTCGTAAACGCTGTTGCGCAGTAGCGAGTCGTCGCGCAGTTGCAGGATCTTGATCGCCATGGGCGTAGCGACAGGCTCGGCGGCCACGGTCGTGGTGTGGGGTAAGGTCAGGACCACGGCCGGGTCGTCGTAGCTGCCAGGAGTGCTTTCTTCCATGGGCGATCGCAGCAGGTCGTCGTCCTCGTCCACTGGCATCGTGACTGGCGACATGGCGGGGAACTGTTGCTGGAGATATTCGAGCAAGGTCCCGACTTTCTCGGTCAAGGCGTACGGGTCACCAGCGCTCAAACTGACGGCGTAGGGGCTCGCTTCCAGGGCGCCAGGCTGCTCGACGGATACCTCGACGCTGTGAGCGTTGCCGTTGAGCGTCGGGCTGGCGTTGATGCTGAACGCGACTTGGGTCGGGTGTTCCTTGGGCGGTCCGACGGGCACCGAGGGGTCCACGATGACCTGGCCGATCTTGCTCAGAGAAGTGCAGCCGCAGAGCCCGAACAGCGCCGTCAGCAGAGCGGCTGCGAATGGGTAACGGATCATGGGCGTTCTCCTGCAATCAGGCTTTCCAGGGGGGGCTGCTGCGCAGGTCCTGTCTCAGTATCCAGCGCCGCCAAGGGATCGCTGCCAACCCCTGGTTCGAAGACCGAGCAGATTTCAACGACGGCCTCGCGGGTGGCACAAGCCGATTGCCAGGTCTGGGCGGGTATATCGATTAGCCGTTGATCAAAGGTTCTCTGGTCAAGGCTGAACAGGTCTTCCAGCGAGCGCACATCCGCTTGTGAAAGCTGAATCTGCAGCCGGTAAGCGCCGATGCGCAGTTGGTCACCTTCGAGCAGGCGTCGGGCGGTGAGCGCCCCCACGCAGTCGAGACTGTCGTTCAGGTAAGTGCGCTGGCAGTGATCGATGACGCAGAAGCTGCCTTCGATCCAGCGAATCTCGCAGTGGACCGGCGCAACGTTCCCCTCACGATCATTGATCCGCCAGGTAGCCCCTGCGCTGCCGATGGTGCCACCGATGCGATCGAACTGATGTCGTGCCGTGACGTCGTGCTGCAACTGTTCAAGGTTGGTGATGCTCAAGGTCAAGGTGCTCATGAGCGCCCCCGAAACCGCACAACCGGGGTGATCTGGCCATGGCGGTCATCGACGAAACTGGTCCAGCCCAGGTAGGCGCCTTGGCTGGCGTGCAGGCAAAAGGGCGATAGGGCGTTCTGCTTGAGACGCAGCTCCAGGTCGTAGGCCAGGCCGTCGCGCAGCAGGAAGTCGATCAGTGCACGCAGGCGATTGAAGTTGATGCCGCTGGGCAACAGGTTGCGCAACTGATTCTGGTCGAGCTCACTGATCACGATGGTGAACTTGCTGCTGCGGGTTCGCGTGCGGCTGCCGACCATGAGCGAACTGCCCAACTGGCCATTGCTGCGGCCTAGGCTTACCAGTTGCTGGGTCGTGGTGGGGACCAAGCGGGTTTCGAACTCGCGGATCTGCACCTGCTTGAGGTCGAAGCAGTGGGCGATGATGCCGGCGACAGTGCCGGGCGCACGGCTGCGGCTGGCGATGACGCCGGCGAAGCTGAGCAGCCGACTCCAGGGCAGTGCTGTGTCGCCGCGCAGCTGTTTATCATTCAACCCGAGCAGGGCAAAGATGTACTGCGAGAAGCCGTCGGTAGCACCCGGCTGGAAACGAATGTAGTAGCGGTACTTGCGCCAGATGCGGTGTAACAGGCTGAGCAGGTAATGATTGAAGAAGTCGAAGAAGGCCGGGCGCACACCGATACCCTGCGCATGCTCATACGCCACCTGCTCCAGGTAGTAGGACGGCAGGGGGGAGTCCGTACCATGCAGGCCCATGAATGTGGTGCAGACGCGGTAGCGGTCTTGCGCCGCAGGCATGCGCTCGGCTTTGTATACGTCCGAAACAGGAAAGGTCAGCCGCGGGTCGCAGGCAAGCCGCACGCGCAGACGTGTGGCTTTGTCTGGCCAACGCGGTTCCAGATCATCACCGTGCAAGCCGTGCAGGCGCTCCAGCAACTGGAAGAAGTTGTACTGGTGTGCCTCGGCGAGCAACGTGTCGGCTAGATCAGCGGTTGCTTGCCGGTCTGGATTGGCCATGTGTAGTGCTCGGTATTGGTGATGTTGATAACTTCCAGTTGATGGAAGGAATTGATGCTGGCGTAGAGGGCGAAGAAGTGTGCGAGCACGCAACCGAACAGGTAGAGGTCGCCCTCGCAGAGGAACGCCGCCTGATCCAGCTTCAGTCGTGTGCGCAGGCCACGAACGGGCTGTCCCTTGATCAGCCAGTCCAATGGCTCTGTTTGAACATCCCTGATGCCATCGAGGCGTTTGCGGGTGGTGCGTGTCTGCTGGATATCGTGCAGCGCCGCGAAGTCGTAGGCGCGAATGACCGCCTTGAGCGGTTCAGCCGAAAGCAACGACAGGTAGTTCAGTGACATGTTGGAGATCAGGGCCCACTGCAACTGGCCGTCCAACACCGGTCGATACGGGCGGGTTGGGGCACAGATGTTGCTGTAGCTGGCAAGCGGTGGCGTCACCTCGGATATCACGTTGATGTCATCGATCGCCAGTGCCAGCGGTAGGTCGCGATTGGTACAAGTCAGGTCGATGGACGCGGTTTCCAGCTCACCGATGTAGGCGTTGGCGTCCGCGCGCACAAAGGCAATGCGGTGCGTGACCCCATCACCGCGCAGGGACTCTTCGAGCGTGTAGCGGTAGTACAGCGCCTTGCGCCCTTGAACATGCTCGATCTCATGAGCGAACGATTCGAAAGGGCGGAAGGTCCGCAGGTGTTCGCCGGCACTACCGTCGGTTGTCGTGCGGGTGCTGATTACCTGGTCGACACTGAAGATCTCATAGGCATGCCGCGCGTTCCCCCTGGGAGTGAGCTCGACCTGGGCAGCCTCATTGGACAGGTCGATTGGCTCGGCGCTGTGTGCGAACAAATTCACCGCAGGGGTACAGCACAGGCTGAAGTCTGCTTCTGCGACACGCAGTGAGTCAGGTAACTGGCGGGAGAAGTGAAATTCAAGGCCTACTTGCTGGGCCGCTTGATCAGGCCAGATCTTCTCCAGCCCCGTTAACTTGAAGAAATGGAAGCGCTCAGGGAAAACGAAGTATTCCTGGAGGATTCGGTAGCCGTCGAAGACGTTCTGCGGGTAGGGCAGTAAAGCCTCGTCTGGCCTGAAGCCTGGGAAAGCGAGGCTACTGGCGGGTAGTCGACGAACTTCACCATTGATCATCACACTGACATATTTGAGGTACTGAGCGATCCAGAGATACAGAGTGCGGGCGGTCTGGGTGTCACCGCTCAGGTGAAAGTCCAGGCTGTGGCAGCTCATCGTATTCAACGGCCGCTCTGCCAAGGTTCGCAGGTCGAGCCGAACCACCGAGCTGTCGAGTGTCTGGGTAGCGTGTACCTTTTCGATCGCGAACGGGTGGATGTCCACCTCGGTGCAGGTGCGAAATTCGCAGGGCACCCCATCCACAGGTTTGGAAAACAACCGCGAGCCCCTCGGGATACGCTGGGATTGACTGAGTGCCTGCTTGCGTGGCGTGAACTGGATGATCGTGGCGCTCGGCAGCGGCCGCAGGTAGTTGGGCCACAGCAGTTGCAGCATGGGGTGCGTCAGCTCAGGGAGGTCGTCTTCCAGCTTGAGCCGCAGCTTGGCGGTGAGGAAAGCGAAAGCCTCCATCAACCGTTCGACATCCGGGTCGCTGCCACCCTTGCCGAGCAATCGTGCAAGTTGTGGGTTGTCTTCGGCGAAGTCGTTCCCCAGCTCATGGAGGTAACGCAACTCTTCGCTGAATCTGTCCTTGAGCGACATGCGTCACCTCACTCGGGTGTGGCGGTTATGGCCGTTGACCAGCAGCTCCAGTTGCAACTGCTCTGTGTGGTTGTTGACCTGCACGTGGCAGTCCAACCTGAAATGCAGCTCCAGCGGCGCGTGGCAATCGGGCACTGCCTTGAGCGAACGCACATGCACGCGGGGCTCGAAGCGCAGGATGGTGCGGCGGATGTCCGCGCTCACTTGCTGCAATAGGTCGCCACTGCTTGCGTCGTGTCCATTGAAGTCACGCAAGCCCAGCTCGGGGCTGCTCTGCGAGCAACCCTGGCGAGCGTTGAGCAAGGTTTCGAGGTGACGCTTGATGGCGGCGAACTTTTGGCTGGCGTTTTCTTGCCGGGACGGCTCCCGGCAGACGGACTGATCCACCGTCAAGCGATCGAAAAATCCACTCATTGCGTATCGAGCCGTCCAACCAAGGAGATTTCGAAGTTCGCGCCCATGTACTTGAAGTGCGGGCGTACGGCGAGCGACACCTGGTACCAGCCTGGATCGCCGGCAACGTCCGATACCTCGACTCTGGCGGCACGCAATGGCCGGCGGCTGCGCACATCGGCAGAGGGGTTTTCCTGGTCTGCGACGTATTGCTTGATCCATTTGTTGAGCTCGGACTCAAGGTCACGGCGCTCCTTCCAGCTGCCGATCTGTTCGCGCTGCAGCACCTTGATGTAGTGGGCCAGGCGGTTGACGATGAACAGGTAGGGCAGTTGGGTGCCGAGCTTGTAGTTGGTCTGCGCTTGCAGCCCTTCCGGGGTCTTGGGGAAGTTTTTCGGTTTTTGTACCGAGTTGGCGGAGAAGAACGCGGCGTTGTCGCTGTCCTTGCGCATGGTCAGAGCGATGAAACCCTCTTCGGCCAGCTCGAACTCCTTGCGGTCGGAAATCAGCACTTCGGTCGGGATCTTGGCCTGCAGCTGGCCGAGGGACTCGTACAGGTGCACCGGCAGGTCCTCGACGGCGCCACCGGACTGCGGACCGATGATGTTCGGGCACCAACGGTAGCGGGCAAAGCTGTCGTTGATGCAACTGGCCAGCAGGAAGGCAGAGTTACCCCACAGGTAGTTGTCGTGTTTTCCGTCGATGTCCTCGTAGTAGTGATAGCTCTGGACGGGATTTTCTTGGGGGTGATAGGCCGAGCGCAGCATGAACCGCGGGCCGGTCAAGGCCGCGTGCCGGGAGTCCTCACTTTCACGGAATGCACGCCACTTGGCATGACGTGGGCCGGCGAAAATGTCCTTGATCTCTTTCAGGTTGGGCAGCTCTTCGAAGCTGCTCAGATTGAAGAACTCGGGGGACGGCGCGGCGAGGAAAGGGGCGTGAGACATCGCACCGACGGAGGCCATGTAACTCAGCAGTTTGATATCGGGGGAAGAGGGGCCGAAGTTGTAGTTGCCCACCATGGCTGCAACCGGCTCGCCGCCAAACTGACCGTAGCCTGCCGTGTAAACGTGTTTGTACATTCCACTGCAGGTGATATCGGCAGCATTCTCGAAATCATCGAGCAAGTCTTCCTTGCTGACATGCAGGACTTCAAGCTTGATGTTTTCGCGGAAGTCAGTGCGATCGACCAGAAGTTTGAGGCTGCGCCACGAGGATTCGAGCTGCTGGAACTCAGGCTGGTGCAGGATCGCATCCATCTGTTTGCTGAGCACCCGATCCACTTCGGCGATCATCTGATCGACGCGGTGTTTGTTGATTAATTGATCTGGGTCATCACTTTTAAGTATTTCGGCGATAAAGGCCGAGACGCCCTGCCTGGCGACCTGATAACCCTCTTGTGCAGGCACCAATTTGGTTTCTGCCATGATCTGGTCGAGCAAGCTGGCTGTGCCCAATGTGTCGACAGTTGTTTCAACGGCCACGGTAGTGCTGTTTTGCTTAGGCATGGGACGCTCCGCTGTCTCAGTCTTCTTTTGGCGCTTCGAGCACCAGGTCCAGTTCTTCGGCGAGTTGTTTTCGGGCGTGCTCGTTGCTCAACAGATGCTGCAGTTGCTTGCGAAACGCAGGCACATTGCCCAACGGCCCTTTGAGGGCAACCAAGGCTTCGCGCAGCTCCAGCAGCTTGTTCAGCTCCGGTACCTGACGGGCGATCCGGTCTGGCCCGAAGTCGTTGATCGACCGGAATTGCAACTGCACGGCAAGCTCTGTGCCTGGAGCCGCGTTGAGCATGGAGGGCACGGACATGCCCAGGCTTACGTCCGCGTCATTCAGTACGTTGTTGAATGTGTGTTTATCGATGCGCATGACAGGACGATCTTCCAGCGCACGGTTGTCATTCAGGCCGAAATCGCCCATGACCAGCATCTTGTGGGGAAGCTCTATTTCGGCTTGTTCATCTCCAGTGGCCGGAACATATTTGATGTTTATGCGTTCCTTGGGCGCGACTGAGCCAATATTCTTAGCCATAAAATCTATCCTTGGTCTGTAGGAAGTTTCCGTGATGCGTGAGCTTTGCAAACTTACTTGTAGGAAAGTTCTCTAAGTGTGGGGCGAATTTTCACTTTGATAGTTAGCGGTAACTTCATCATTAAAAACCTTGCATTGAGTGGTGTTAATTGGTCGAGCGGGAATTTGTAACTAAATATTTGTTTGTTGTTTTTCTCGCTTATGGCCTACGCTTTCGCCAGTTTTAAGATGCGACTGGAATTAAGCGATGCGCAGGTCTGGTCTCGGGTAAGTGCAGATTTAGAACAGGAAGTTATTGTCAGTGATTGTGCGCAATACATACGGCGTAGGGATTTCTCTGCTACTCAGTTGTATGCCGATGCCTGCATACGCTGATCGAGATTGCCCAAGGATCGTGTCCAATCTTGAGCGCCTGGCATGTTTCGACAAGTCCGCAGGAACACCGGCTCGCGTTGAGCCGCTGAGGTGGTCCGCGCCGGAGCAGGACTCACCCACCGTGCGCCGCGTGTTGGCTCATGAAGCGAGTCGGCCGCCAGAGGACCTGACGTTTCGCCTCAGCGCTGAAGGGGAGGGGTTGCTGATATCCGCACCCGCCATCGCATCGGCAACGCCGTCCCCATACTTGGTCATCAGCTGTGTGCAGAACATCTCCAGGTTGCAGTTGGTCGTTGGACGCCCGCTCGATGTAGGCCGGGTGACGGTGCAGTTGCTGGGCGAACGCCGCAATACCAACGCGACACCATGGCAGGTAATGGAAAACGGTCAGGTCCTCGACGCTGGTCGAGGTTTGCCGGGGATCGAGCAGATCAAGCAACTGATCGGCGCCCACCGCATTCACGTTCAGAGCGACAACCCGGCCATCGATGGCTTGATCTTTGATGCCCAGGGGCTTGACCCACTCATCGATGAGGCGCGCAAGACATGTCGCTGGTAGCACAGGTTTCGGCTGAAGAAATCGCCCGGCTGCTTGCGCCGATCGACCCACAGGCACCGGCTGGCCTGTTCGATGTGGAGGATGAGACATACCAGGCCATTGACCAGGAGATGGTCAAGCTGGGAGGGTTGCAGGAGACCTCGATCGACTGGACCTACATCGAAGAGGCTTCCCGGCAGTACTTGGCCCAGCAGTGCAAGCATTTGCGAATCGTTACCCACCTGAGCGCGGCATGGCTGCGCGCCGATTGCTGGCAGCGCTGGGGATTTACCTTGGAGCTGTTGGCGGGTGTGGTTGAACGCTATTGGGAAACCGCTCATCCAAAACCGGGCCCCAAGGGCTATCTGGGCAAGCGCAAGCTGGTCACCATCGTGGTCACCCGCTTGATCGAGGCGCTGCCGCGACTAGACCGCTTCACCTACAACGCCTCTCATGCCGCCCTGGCTGAGGACGGCTTGAAGCGTCTGCAACAGCAACAGGACGCCGCACAGTTGGATTCCGCGGCACTGGGCGAGCTCGAGCACGTGTTGGGCAAACACCTGGAACTTGCCAGCGGCGCTGGCGAGTCTTCGCCTACGGCTGCTGCACCCAACATCAAACCTGAATCTCTGGCGCAAGTCATTGCCAAGCCAACGCCACGCGTGTCGCTGGGCAACGAGCGAGAAACGCGGCGTGCCGTACTGAGCATGGCCGAGCTCATCAATCAGCAGGACCCCTACGACCCTACCGGCTACCAGCTACGCCGCTTCGGCCTGTGGGCACATATTCAGGCCGCGCCGCAGACCAGGCAGGACAATCGAACGGAGCTGATGGCGGTTCCGCAGGATATTGCCGGTGACTATGAAGAGGCCATCGCGGGCACGACGGTTGATGCGGCATTGCTGCAGCGGATCGAGAAAAGTGTGACGGCTTGCCCTTACTGGATTCGCGGCAGTTTCCTCGCGGCGGCCGCCGCAACCCGGTTGGCGATGGGCGAAGTGGCCGAGGCCATTCGCGCTGCCACCGCGCGGTTTGTGCTGCGCATGCCAGCGTTGCAGCAATTGTGTTTCAGCGACGGCCGTGTATTCGTGGATGACCAATGCCTGGCCTGGCTCAAGGGATCCCAAGGGCAATCCGATCAGGGTGCAGGCGCTCAGGAGTTTGCAAGCTTGCGTGAAGAGTTGACCGGCCAACTGGAAGTCGGTGGCGTCGAACCGGTTCTGCTCAGGCTGCAAGGGATGCAGGCCGATCTGCGAACGCCTCGGGAGCGCTGCCATACCACGGTGGTCGCTGCTGACTTGCTGGCTGCGCGGGGGGTGTCCTGGCTGGCGCAGGACCTGTGCGCGAGCGTTGCCCGGACGATGCAGCACACCACTGCCAGCGCCTGGGAGCCGGAGGTCTTTCAGCGGCTTCAGCAATATGCCGCCCCCCAGTTGCTGGTTGAACGGAGCAAGGAGCAGGAATCTTGATGAAGCAATTATGGAAGCAACTCAAACGCAGGGGCTTGCCGCTGGTGACGCGCATTGGCCTGGCGATGCCGCTGCTGCTCGTGCTGGCTGCTGTGCTGATGCTCGTTGCCATCTGGTGGCTCGGTCCGCAATGGACGTGGCGCGAGCAGCGACCGTTGGCCAGCATTGCCCATCGAGGGCTGGCAAGCCTGGTGCTTGTGCTGATACCCCTGGTGTGCTGGCTCGTGGTGTTGCGCAGGCGTTTTCGCCATCTGCAGGCAGAGCGCAATCAGGCAGCAGCCGTCGAACTGGATCAAACGTTGCCGTTCGTTCAAGCGCAAGAGAAGGCATTGGACCAAGGGCTTTCGCGATTTCTACACAATGCCGGTGGGCGACGAGCGTTGTACCGACTGCCCTGGTATCTGGTAGTGGGCGACCAGCATGCAGGCAAGACCAACTTCCTCGACCGTACCGAACAAAGTTTCTCTCTGACTCGCATCGACAAGGCACGGGCGCGTGGCCGACCAGTGCAAGCACTGACCTATCCGATCGGTTGGTGGATCAGCAACGATGCGGTGATCATCGATCCGCCAGGCGCTTTTATCAGCCAGGGGGCTGGGGTCGCTTCGCCTGCCGAGGAAGCAGACGCAGTGCCAGTACCTCCCACCACTTCGGCCAGATTGTGGCAGCACCTACTGGACTGGCTGCTGCGCAACCGAAGCCAGAGACCCCTCAACGGTGTGCTGCTGGTTGTCGATCTGCCTGCACTGTTGCACGGCACACCTGAGCAACGTGTCGCGCTGGCGCATGTCTTGCGCGCGCGGCTGTACGAGGTGAGCAGCCAACTGGGCTCACGCCTGCCGCTGTATGTGGTACTGAGCAAGTTCGATCTACTGGATGGTTTCGATCAGCTTTACGCCGGGCTTCCCGCTGCGGCGCGGGAAAAGATGCTGGGCTTCACCTTCAAGCTGGATGCAATTGGAACGTTCGACGCCTGGCTGGACGAGTATGGCGATCACTACGATCGGTTGATCAGCCAGTTGTTTGAGCAGGTGCTGGACCGACTCGATACATTGGGCGATGCATCACTGCGGGCGCGTCTCTTCTCATTGCATGCCCAGCTGGTTGGGCTGCGCCCGATACTACTGAGATTCCTGCAAGAAGCACTGGCAAGTGACCGTTTCACCACGCCTGCGCTGGTGCGTGGTGTGTACTGGTCTTCGGTAGTGCAGCAAGGCGACATGCTCAATGCATTCGTTCGCGAGGCTGCCCAGCCCTACAAGACAAAACTTCCGCTGCGCGAGGGTAAGGTCCAAGGCAAGGCTCTGGTCTACTTCATCCAGCATGCCTTCAGGCGCGTCATCTATCAGGAAGCCGGGCTTGCCGGGGACAACATCAGAGTGGCGCGTAGCAAGCGGCAGTTGCTCTGGGTTGGCACGGGTGTGGGCGCACTGGCTTTTCTTGTCGCCATCGCCAGTTGGCAACGCTACTTCGATATCAATGGTGCCAAGGCCGCCAACGTGCTCGCCAAAAGTCGGGAGTACAGTCATCACGAAGTGGACCAGCGACTGGACCCGACCGGGCACAACCTGCTGGAGCCGCTGGATCAGATCCGCGACGCGGTGTCGGTATTTGGCGACTACCGTGGCGCATGGCCGGGTGTGGCTGATTTAGGTTTGTATCAGGGGCGTGCCATCGGTCCGCGTGTCGATGAGGCCTACCTTAGTTTGCTCTCGAAACGCTTCCTGCCGGCCTTGGCCAGTGGGGTAGTCGATGCCATGGATGCGGCCCCGCCAGGTAGTGAACAGCAGATGGCTGCCCTGCGGATATACCGGATGCTGGAGGATCGCCAGAACCGCCGATCCGAATGGGTCGAGGAGTGGATGGCTCGCCAGTGGCAGCAAAAATTTCCTGGCCAGGGCCAACTGCAACGCGACCTCATGCGGCATCTGAAGTACGCGATGGCGTATGCCGATACCGAACTGCCGCAATACAACCAGCGAATCGCCGAGGTGCAGCAGATTTTACGCAAGGCGCCGCTGCCAGAGCGGGTCTATGCGAGCCTCAAGCAGCAGGCGGGGGAGCAGTTGCCTACAGGCCTGGACCTGCGTCATCAGGTCGGGCCGACCTTCGACGTGGTGTATCAGTCGTCTGTCGGTGCCAGGTATGGTGAAAGTGTGTTGGTAGCACCCATGCTTACGGCCAAGGGCTTCAGAGAATACTTCGAGCCGCGTAGCCAACGGTTCGCCGAAATGGCCATGGTCGACGAGTGGGCACTGGGCGAGCGCGGCCAGCTCGACTACTCGGATGCAGACCGAGAGGCGCTGGGTGAACGGCTGCGCAATTTGTACAGCGCCGATTTCATCGACAGTTGGCGGCGTGCCTTGAATGCTTTCTCGGTGGCCGACTTCCGCGATCTGGATCATGGGGTTGAGGTGCTTCAGCAGTTCACCGGCCCAGCCGCACCGCTGCATCGGCTATTGGATACGGTGAGGGTCAATACTTCGCTGTCATCTGCTGTGGAGGCAGATGCAGTTGCGCAGGCTGAGGCCTTACGACCGATAACCCGCAAGCCCGAGCAACAACAGGCGTGGGCTATTCAGCGTGCCTTTGCCGGGCTGAGCGCGATGTTGCAGGCAACGGGTGAAAAGCCCAGCTATTACGATGAAACCCTTGCTGCCATTGCCGCTGTTCATGATTACGCCAAGGCAGTGCAGGACAGTCCGGACAGAGGCAAAGCAGCACTCCAGGCAGTACTTCAGCGCTTCTCGATGACAGGACCCGATCCGATCGGCACCTTGCAACGCGTAGCCACCGGCTTGCCAGAGCCAATCAACCACCAGGTTAGAAAAGTGGCCGATCAAACGGCACAAGTGCTCAACATCGAAGCCCTGCGCGAACTGGAGCGGCGCTGGGATGCCGAGGTGTACAGCTTCTTCCAGCAGCGCCTGGCTGGGCGTTACCCCTTCGTGGTGCGGGCACCCGATGCTTCGCTGGACGACTTTGAAGCCTTCTTCGGGCCGAAGGGACGGCTGCAGCAGTTCAACGATCAGTACCTGCGTGTTTTCCTGAAGGACAATCTCGAAGCCCTGCAGGCTGGCCAGCAAGGGCGGTCGTTGATTCGCAGCGATGTGATCGAACAGTTGGAGCGAGCAGATCGCATCCGCGAAACCTTCTTCGATCAGCGTGGCAACCTGAGCGTGCAGTTCAGCATTGAGCCGCTGGGGCTCAGCGCTAACCAGCGTACCAGTCTGCTGGACCTCGATGGCCAGCTGATTTCCTACACCCATGGTCCGCGCCAGATCACCGGTATCGTCTGGCCTAATACTCTGGGGCAGCACGTGCGTAGCAACCTGACCTTGCTCAGGCAGAGCGGCAACAGTAGCAGCTTGGAGTACCGCGGGCCTTGGTCGATGTTCCGCTTGCTCAGCCGTGGCTCGCTCAATGGACGCACCGCGACCAGCGTGGACTTGAGCTTCCGGACCGGTGACGGCGTGATGCGCTATCGACTCAACGCGGAGAAGGCCTTCAACCCTATAACGCAAGAGCCTTTCAAAGGTTTCCAGTTGCCACGAGGATTGTTGCAGCAGTCGCCCAAGCTGGAGCCAACTAAGCAGGCCCGGCTATAAGCGACGCCAGCTGGAGCGATGCTGCTCGAACGTCTGGGCAACCGCAGCACGCTGACCGTACCACTGATGGCGGTGCTGGTGTGCTGGCGCGTGGCCCACGGTGTGAGTGGTGCGATTCTGTGCCTGTACGTGCTGTTCCACCTGGCCAATCATCTGACCGGGCTGGTCGGGCCCGAGCTGCACGTTGAGGTCATGGACCTTGGCCGTACCCTTTACCGGGCGGGCTTCATTGAACCGCTGCTGGTACTGGCATTCGTCTTCCAGGTGGTCAGCGGCCTGCATCTGGCCTGGCGTTGGAGCGCGCGCGTGCTGCTCGATCCCTGGAACATCCGCCTGGTGCCGCACTACGCCCTGGGTGTGTTCCTGGTACTGCTGCACCTGCTGCTGGGGCTGCGCGTGGTGATGCAGGCGCACGGTTTACAGGCTCGGGCTGTGCGTCTGATCTGGCGCAGTGGCGTGATCGCCTGCGCGGCCATTGCGCTGGCGATCATTGCCGGGATGTGCGGGGTGCGGCTGTAGCGCCGGGGGCGGCGTTCAGTTCCCCTGCGAGTCCCGTCCCCTGACATGAGTAAGCTGGTTCGAAGCCTCCGGCAAGCCTGTCACCTTGATCGAGCGCGCGCCGACGGCAAACTTGGCGCCGACCTTGGAGAAGCGTTCGAGCAACTGGAAGTTGATCGCCTGCTGGATGTCCATGTACAGGTTGTAGCCCGGGTCGAGCACGATGTAGACCGCTTCGAACTCCAACGCCTCCTTGCCGAAGCCGCGCAGGTGGGCGCGGTCGAAGCGCACCTGGCCCTGGGCCTTGATCGACTCCTCGACGATCGCCGGGGCCTTCTTCACCGCCTCGGTGGGCGTGTCGTACGACAGGCCGAACTCGAAGACGATGCGCCGTTCCTGCAGGCGCTTGTAGTTCTGGATGGTGCTGCTGATCATACCGGCGTTGGCCATGACGATCTGTTCGCCGCCGAGGCTGCGGATGCGCGTGGTCTTCAGGCCGATGTTCTCCACGGTGCCAGCGAGCGAGCCGATGACGATGAAGTCGCCGACCTCGAACGGTTTGTCGACGGCAATCGACAGCGAGGCGAACAGGTCGCCCAGCACATTCTGCACCGCCAGCGCCACGGCGATGCCGCCAACGCCAAGGCTGGCGACGAAGGCGGTGATGTTCACGCCCAGGTTCGACAGCATCGCCAGCAGCACCACCGACCACAACAGCACCCGCGCGCCCCAGCCCGACAGGGTCGCCAACGCGCTGCCGCGGTAGGCATTGCCGGTGTCGTGGCGGGCGAAGTAGCGGGTCAGGCCGAGGGCGATGGCGCGGTTGGCCCACAGGCCGATCTGCAACGCAGCGACCACGAACCACAGGCTGCCGACCCGGTCCAGCCAGCGTTCCGGCAGGTCCAGCACGCCAAGGCCGACCAGCAGCGAGGCGAGCATCAGCAGGAAGTTGCTGGTGCCTTCGAGTACCTGGGTGATGAGCTTGCTGAGCTGCCCGTCATGGCTGGACCACTGGCGGGCACGGCGCTTGAGGAAACTCAGCGCCCAGCGCGTCACCAGGAAGGTGATAACCGTCACCGTCAGTGCCAGCAGCAGGTTGAGGATGGAGATGCCGAATACCGTGGTGGTGGTCAGCAACTGCAGAAATCGTTCGTCCATCGGGTCCCCCTCCGAGGTGTTGTTGATTGCAGGGTGTGCCGTGGGCACAACCTGTTTAGAAGGGGGAGGTGGGTGAGGGTTTAATTGGATTTTGCCGGTGGCCGTAGCCGCCGCTTCGCGGGCGGATGACAGCAGGGCACCTTGGCGAGCGGATGAGAAATAATTAGAATCACTCGCATTCGTATCTCATCCTCCCTCAGCGTGCCTCCGAATGTCCGACCCCGCCGCGGCAGCCGAACCCAGTTTCAACACCCTCTATCGCGACCATCGCAGTTGGCTGCAAGGTTGGTTGCACCGGCGCCTGGGCGATGCCTGGACTGCGGCGGACCTGACCCAGGACACCTTCCTGCGGGTGCTCGCGGCGCAGCAGGGCAACGCCGTGCCGAGCCTGCGCGAGCCACGGGCCTACCTGCTGACGGTCGGGCGCCGGTTGCTGGTCAACCACTACAAGCGGCGCAGCCTCGAACAGGCCTATCTGGATGCCCTCGCCAACCTGCCCGAGGCGCTGGCGCCGTCGCCGGAGCAGCGCTGGTTGCTGCTGGAAACCTTGCAGGCCCTGGATGACCTGCTCGATGGCCTGCCTGCCGTGGTACGCCGGGCCTTTCTCTGGTCGCAGCTAGAAGGGCTGGACTACGCCAGCATCGCCGGGCGCCTGGAGGTGTCAGAGCGAACGGTGAAACGCTATATGGCCAAGGCATACGAACACTGCCTGCTGGTGGACCTGTGAGCACCCCGGTGGATGCTGGTGCACGCCAGTTGGCCCGTGAGGCGGCGCAGTGGCTGGCCTTGCAGGATGCCGGCCAGCTCGACACGGAGCAGGCTGCTGCACTGCAACGCTGGCGAGCCCGCAGTGCCGCCCATGAAGCATTGTGGCAGAAGGCCGAGGGTCTGCGTCAGCGCTTCGCCCAGGTCCCGGCGCCACTGGCGGTGGCTTGCCTGGACCGTCCCGATCCGGATCGCCGCCGCCTGCTGGGGCAAGTGCTGGGCTTCGGCGCACTGGCACCGCTGGCCTGGCTGGGTTATCGGCAGTTGCCGCTGGACGACTGGCGTGCCGACCTGCGTACCGCCACGGGCGAGCGCCGCGGCTTGACCCTGCCCGATGGCAGCCGGTTGCAGCTCAACACCGGCACTGCGGTCAATCTGGACTTCGCCGAAGGTCGCCACAGGCTGCAACTGGTGCAGGGCGAAATTGCCCTCGACACCGTGGGCCCGCTGCAGGTGCAGACCCGCGACGGTCTGGTGCGGGTGCATGGGGCCAGTTTCTGCGTGCGTGAGCGTGCGCAGGGCTGTGTGGTGTCGGTGACACGTGGCCAGGTCAGCCTGCAACCGCTGGCCGGGCCGTCGGTTCGCCTGGAGGCCGGGCAGCGGGCGATGCTGAGCGCCTCCGGGGTGACAGCCAGCCAGCCGTTCGACGCCCAACTGCCGGGTTGGCAGCAGGGGTTGTTGATCGTCGACGACCAGCCCCTGGGCGATCTGCTGCGTGAACTGGATCGCTACCGCCCCGGGCTGCTGCGTTGGGACCCGGCGCTGGAGCAGTTGGCGGTGACCGGCACCTTCCAGCTCGATGACACCGACCGCATTCTCGCCCTGCTGGCGGCGAGCCTGCCGCTTCAGGTGCATTACCGCACCCGCTACTGGGTGTCGCTGACCCCTCGCAAGAAAATTGCCTGAAGCCTGTCCCTTTTTTTGCGCCCGCTTGTCATCAAGGGTATCCACCCCTGACCTGAGAGCGTTCCGGATGTCCCGCACCCCTTTGCTTCGTCCTCTATCCCTGCACCTGATGCGCGCTGGCCTGCTGCTTGCGCTGGGGCTACCTGCGCCGGGTTGGGCCGATGAAGCGCGGCGCAGCTACCAGGTGCCGGGCGGCAGCCTTGGCGCGGTGCTGACACGCTTTGCTGGCCAGGCTGGGGTCAGTTTGTCGGTGGACCCGGCGTTGGTTGCCGGGCGCAGCAGCCTGGGGCTTGCGGGCGAATACGGGGTGGAGGAGGGCTTCGCCGCGTTGCTGCAGGGCTCGGGCCTGATACTGGTCTCGGCAGGGCCCGGTAGCTTCACCCTGGTGCGCCAGGCCGCGCCGGTCGAGGGCGCGCATGTGCTGCCCGACACCAATGTCCATGGCCAGGGCGCTGCGCTGGCAGGCGACGCCTACGCCGGCGGCCAGGTGTCGCGACGCGGCAGCCTCGGCATGCTGGGCGAGCGCGACTACATGGAAACGCCCCTGAGCATGACCTCCTACACCCGCGAGATATTGCAGAACCAGCAGGCCCGCACCCTTGCCGATGTCGTCGCCAACGATCCCTCGGTGCGCAGCACCAACCCCGCAGGTGGACGCTTCGAGCAGTTCTCCGTGCGCGGTTTCAGCCTGTACAACAGCGATGTGGCCTACGGCGGATTGTATGGCGTGCTGCCGACCTATTCGATCGACATGGAGATGGTCGAGCGGGTCGATATCCTCAAGGGGCCGGGCGCGCTGCTGGGCGGCCTGGCGCCCAATGGCAGCATTGGCGGCGGGGTCAACATCGAGCCCAAGCGCGCTGGCCAGACACCGCTGACCGAGTTCACCGCGTTGTACGCCTCGGCGGGACAGGGGGGCGGTCATCTGGACATCGGTCGGCGTTTTGGTGACGAGCAACGTTTTGGCGTGCGCCTGAACGCGGTGCGCCAGGCCGGCGACACCGAGTGGGATCACCAGCACATGGACCGCGAGGCGACGGTGCTGGGCCTGGACATGAAAGGCGAGCGTACCCGCCTGTCGCTGGATATCGGCCATCAGGCGCGTGACGTGGATGCGCCGATGGAGCGTGTCGGCCTTGCCGCAGGGCTCAAGGTGCCGGATGCCAAGGACATTCATCACAATTTCGCCCAGCCCTGGAGCTACTCGCGGGCCAAGGATACCTTCGGCGCCGTGCGCGGCGAGTACGACCTGAGCGACAACTGGATGCTGCTGGGCGCCCTGGGGGCGCGCAAGGGCGACTACGACTTCATGCGCCACGCCGTGCAGGTGGTCAACGATGCCGGGCGCTTCACCGTCAGCCCGCGCGCCTTCCAGCGCGAGGAAGACGTGGTGACTGGCACGGTCGGCGTGCGCGGCTGGTTCAACACCGGCGCGGTCGGCCATACCCTCAACATCAGCCTCAATCGCTTCGACCTGACCTTCGACAACAGCGGCGCACGCTACGCCAACGGCGTCAGCAACCTGTTCGACCCGGTGACCTTGCCCGCACCGGGCGCGCCGTTGTC
Source organism: Pseudomonas sp. RW3S2 (assembly GCF_014268955.1). NCBI lineage: Bacteria > Pseudomonadati > Pseudomonadota > Gammaproteobacteria > Pseudomonadales > Pseudomonadaceae > Pseudomonas > Pseudomonas sp. RW3S2. Next base: position 26,882 of record NZ_JABWRM010000021.1, read on the forward strand.
CGACGACAACCCGACCCACACCAACACCGTGCTGTCGAGCCTGGCCCTGGCCGACACCCTGAGTTTCGCCGACGACACCCTGCTGCTCACCCTTGGCGCGCGCCTGCAGCGTGTCGAGGTCGACAGCTCCGAGCCCGGCGAGCCCGACCAGCGCTACGACGAGCGCGCCACCTCGCCGGCCATGGGCCTGGTGTGGCGCACCACCGAGCAGCTGTCGCTGTACTTCAACTACATGGAGGGCCTGACCCAGGGCCAGGTGGCACCGGAAACGGCGAACAACGCCGGCAAGGTCTTCGCGCCGTACCGCAGCAAGCAACTGGAGGTCGGCGCCAAGTACGACATGGGGCGCTTCAGCACCACGGTCAGCCTGTTCCGCATCGAGAAACCGTCGTACTTCACCGATGCCCAGAACAACCTCAGCGCCGACGGCCAGCAGCGCAACCAGGGCCTGGAAATCAGCCTGTTCGGCGAGCCACTGGACGGGGTGCGGGTGTTGGGTGGAGCGATGTTCCTCGATGCCGAGCAGACACGCACCGCCAATGGCCGCAACGATGGCAACCGGGCCATCGGCGCGCCGGTGGTCAATGCCAACCTTGGCGTTGAGTGGGACCTGCCGGCCATCGACGGGCTGACCCTCAGCGCCCGCGTCATCCATACCGGCAACCAGTACCTGGATGCCGCCAACCGGCAGAAGATCGACGCCTGGCAGCGTTATGACCTGGGCGCGCGCTACGCGCTCAAGCTCGGTGACAAGGACGTCACCCTGCGTGCCAGCGTCGAGAACGTGCTGGACAAGACCTACTGGGCCTCGGCCAACGTTCCCGACGGCACCGCCACCGGCCTGACCCTGTCGACCCCGCGCACGTGGTTGCTGTCGGCGACGGTCGGGTTCTGAGGGGCCGTTGCCCTGGGGGCGGCCAACAAGCGAGCAAAAATATGCTCAGCCCCCAGGCAAATCCTAGGCTGCACTGGCCGCACGCATGCCAGCCACTAAGGTAAGGTGAGAGGAAAATTCCGCGCGCCGCCCACGGCGCCCCAGAGGTGCCCATGGCTTCCTATACCTTGCGACAACTCAAGTACTTCGTCACCACGGTGGAGGCCGGCAGTGTTGCCGAGGCTTCGCGCCAGCTGTACATCGCCCAGCCGTCGATCTCCACCGCGATCAAGAGCCTGGAAGAGAGCTTCGGTGTGCAGTTGTTCATTCGTCACCACGCCCAGGGCGTGTCGCTGACCCCCAGTGGCAAGCGCTTCTACGCCAAGACCAAGGCGCTGCTGCAGATGTCCCACGAGTTCGAGCAGAACGCCCTGGCCGACAACGATACGGTGGCCGGGCAGATCGACATCGGTTGCTTCGAGACTGTCGCGCCGCTTTATCTGCCACGGCTGATCGCAGGTTTTCGCGAGCGTTATCCCGGTGTGGATATCCGCCTGCGCGACGGCGAGCAGCAGGAGCTGATCCAGGGGCTGACGGCGGGCACCTTCGACCTGGCGTTTCTCTACGACCACGACCTGGACGGCACCATCGAAGCCGAGCCGCTGATGCCGCCGCAGAAGCCCTATGTGCTGCTGCCCGAGAAGCACCGCTTCGCCAGCCAGGCCCAGGTTTCGCTGCGCGACCTTTGCCCGGAGCCGATGATCCTGCTCGATGTTGCGCCGAGCCGTACCTACTTCGTCAGCCTGTTCAACGAGATGGGGCTGACGCCGAACATCGTCTTCAGCTCGCCATCGATCGAGATGGTGCGCGGGATGGTAGGGCAGGGGTTCGGTTTCTCGCTGCTGGTGACCCGGCCGCACTCACCCTTCACTTACGATGGCAAGCGCCTGGTGACGCTGGATATCGCCGAGCCGGTGGCGCTGTCGGGGCTGGCGGCGGCGCACCTCAAGCGTGTGCAGTTGACCAAGCCTGCGCAGTTGTTCGTCGAGTTCTGTCGCGAAGAGTTGGCGAAGCTGTAAACGATTCGCGGCGGTTCGGCTACCCGAACCGCCGCGAACAGAACACCGCGGTGGCAATCAGTGCTTACTGCTCATCCGGCACCACCGCGATCACATCGATTTCCATCAACCACTCAGCCTGCGCCAGGCCCGCGACCACCAGCCCGGTGGAGATCGGGAACACGCCCTTGAGCCACTTGCCGACTTCGCGGTACACCGGCTCGCGGAAGCGCGGGTCGGTGATGTAGGTGGTGGTCTTGACGATATGCGACAGGTCGGAGCCGGCCTCTTCAAGCAGTTGCTTGACGTTTTTCATCGCCTGCTCGGCCTGTGCCTGCGGGTCGCCCAGACCGACCAGCCGGCCTTCGAAATCGGTGCCGACCTGGCCGCGTACATAGATGGTGTTGCCGGCGCGCACGGCCTGGCAGAGGTCGTTGTCCAAGGTCTGGTTGGGGTAGGTGGCCTTGGTGTTGAACATGCGGATGCGGGTATGGGTAGGCATCAGTGGGCTCCGAGGGTGCTGACGTTGCTGATCGAGGTGTGTAGCTGTTGATCCGCGCCGCGCTGGTCGCGGTCGCGGTAGGCCAGGTAGGTGCGCTGGGTGGCGATGTGGCCGGCGACGTGCTTGGCGTCGTGCCAGACGCCCCAGATGAACGACGAGCCGCGGCGCGACAGCCAGGGCAGGCCGAGGAAGTACACCCCCGGCTCGCGGGCCACGCCGCGCTGGTGCTGGGGTTTGCCATTGGCGTCGAAGGTGTCGACCTGCAGCCAGCTGAAGTCCACACCGTAGCCGGTGGCCCAGATGATGCTGGTGACGCCGGCCTTGGCCAGGTCCAGTTCCAGCAGCGGGTTGCTGACGCAGTCCGGGTCGGCCAGGCGTTGGCGCGCTTCGGGCTCTTCTGGCAGGTCCAGGCCGTTGCGCTCGATGTAGGCATCGGCGGCATCGAGCAGGGCCAGGTAGTTTTCGTCACCGCGGTTGATGTTGTCGGCCAGGTTGTCCTGGAAGCGCACCACGCCGTCTTCGAACGACTGGGTCAGGCCGACCAGGGTCATGCCTTGGTGGGCGAGGGCGCGGAAGTCCACGGTATGGCCGCCACGGGCACCGCTGACGGCAATGGTCACGTGTTCGCGGCCGGGCTTGGCGACTTCCGCGTCCCACTCACCCAGCACGCCCAGCCACCAGCAGAAGTCGCGGTTGCGGTAGGCACGTGGCGGGCGGTCGTGGGCGCCTACCGAGAGGTAGACCTGGCGCCCGGCGCGCATCAGCTCCTCGGCGATCTGCACCCCGGAAGACCCGGCGCCGACCACCAGCACCGCGCCTTCAGGCAACTGCTGCGGGTTGTAGTAGGCGGCGGAGTGGATCTGGTGCAGGCGCTCGTCCTTTGGCGCAATGGCCGGGATCACCGGTTTCTGGAACGGGCCGGTGGCAGCGACCACGCGGTTGGCACGGATCACGCCTTCATTGGTTTCGATGGTGAAGCCTGGACGGTCGCCGTTGCGCACCACGCGCTTGACCTCGATGCCGGTACGCACCGGCAGGTTGTACTTGCGCACGTAGCGTTCGAAGTAGTCGGCGACCTGGTCCTTGCCGGCGAAGGCATCGGCGTCGAGGTCGAATTCAAGGCCGGGGAAGCGGTCGTGCCAGACCGGCCCGTTGGCCACCAGCGAGTCCCAGCGCCCGGTACGCCAGGCCTCGGCGATGCGGTTGCGTTCCAGCACCAGGTGCGGCACGCCGAGTTTGCTCAGGTGTTCGCTCATGGCCACGCCGGCCTGGCCGGCGCCGACCACGAGGGTGTCGATTTCGAGATTGTTCAGTGTCATGTCCGAGCCCTTGTTCAGGCGGTTTTTGTCAGGTCGGTTGTGGAGGACCGCCGTTGCCTGGGGCCAGACTAGGGATGCACGGAATTTCGCGAAAATAGTATTTAGCTGGGGCTTGCCGATAAATTGGCGAAGGGTGGCAGCGCTGCAGCGAGCAGCCCGGCAGATTTGCCCGGCAAACCTGCGGTGCCCAGTTTTTTCCTCGCCAATGCCAAGCAAAATGCTCGTTTCGCCGCCGCCAGGGCTTGCCGAGAATGCCGGTAAACCCAGAAAGGAGCTGCACCATGACCTTCTCCATCATCGGCCGCTGCCAGGAAACCGGCCAGGTCGGCATTGCCATCAGCTCGTCCAGCATCGCCGTCGGTGCCCGCTGCCCGTGGGTGCGCGCCGGGGTCGGGGCGGTGGCGACGCAGAACATCACCTTGCCGGCCCTCGGCCCACAGATCCTCGACGCCCTCGAGCAGGGCCAGTTGCCGCCCGCCGCGGCGCTGGACCGGGTGCTCAGTGCCAACGGTTGGAGCGAGTACCGCCAGGTGACAGTGATCGACAGCCATGGCCAGGTCGCGCTGTTCACCGGCAAGGAGGCGCTGGGCGTGCACAACGCCGTGGCGGGTGAGCAATGCGCCGCAGCCGGCAACCTGCTGGCCTCGCCGCAGGTGATCGAGGCGATGGTGCACGCGTTCGAGCAGGCGGGCGGGCACCTGGCCGATCGCTTGCTGGCGGCGATGCACGCGGCCTTGGCTGCCGGTGGCGAGGCGGGCCCCGTGCACTCGGCAGCGTTGAAGATCGCCGGCGAGCTGACCTGGCCGCTGGTGGACCTGCGTGTGGACTGGGCCGAGCACGATCCGATCGGCGAACTCGACCGCCTGTGGCAGGCCTATCGCCCACAGATGCAGGATTACGTCACCCGTGCCCTGAATCCGACCACGGCTCCCAGCTACGGGGTACCGGGCGATGAGTGATCTCACCAGCCGCGCCGTGCTGGAGCGCCTGATCGGCTTTGCCACGGTCAGTCGCGACTCCAACCTCGAACTGATCGGTTTCATCCGCGATTACCTGGCGGGGCTGGGGGTCGAGAGCGAACTGTTCCTCAACGAGGAGGGCACCAAGGCCAACCTGTTCGCCACCATCGGCCCGACCGATCGTGGCGGCGTGGTGTTGTCCGGGCATACCGATGTGGTGCCGGTGGACGGCCAGGCCTGGAGTGTCGAGCCGTTTCGCCTGAGCGAGCGCGATGGGCGCCTGTATGGCCGTGGCACGGCCGACATGAAGGGCTTCATCGCCTCGGTACTGGCGGCGGTGCCGGCGTTCCTCGCCCAGCCGCTGACAACGCCGGTGCACCTGGCATTCTCCTATGACGAAGAGGTCGGCTGCCTCGGTGTACGCTCGATGCTGGAGGCGCTCGAACAGCGCCCGAACAAGCCGCGCCTGTGCCTGATCGGCGAACCCACCGAGCTCAAACCGGTGCTCGGGCACAAAGGCAAGTTGGCCATGCGCTGCCAGGTGCACGGCGCCGCGTGCCACTCGGCTTATGCACCCTATGGCGTCAATGCCATTGAGTATGCCGCGCAATTGATCGGCAAGCTGGGCGAGATCGGCGGCGAGCTGGCGCGTCACGAGCACCATGACGCGCGCTTCGATCCACCGTTCTCTACCGTCCAGACCGGCGTGATCAAGGGCGGGCGGGCGTTGAACATCGTGCCTGAGGAATGCGAGTTCGACTTCGAGGTGCGTGCCTTGCCGGGCTTTGAAGCCAAGGTCGTGGCCGAGCGCTTGCAGGCCTACGCCGAAACCGACCTGCTGCCGCGCATGCGTGCCGTCAGTGATGCCAGCGATATCCGCCTCAAGCCACTCAGCGCCTACCCGGGGCTGGCAACGCCCGAAGACAGCGAAGCGGCGCGCCTGGTGGCGCTGCTCAGCGGTTCGGAAGATTTCGGCACCGTGGCCTTTGGCACCGAAGGCGGGTTGTTCGACCAGGCGGGGATCCCGACCGTGGTCTGCGGGCCGGGCAGCATGGACCAGGGGCACAAGCCGGACGAGTTTGTCAGCGTTGCGCAACTGCAGGGTTGTGATGCGATGTTGCTGCGGTTGCGTGATTATCTCGTTGGTAACTGATTGCTACGGGGAGGTGCTTGCCGAAAGATTTTCAGCGCCTGTGAGATCGAGCGCCGCCCGCGCGGCGCTTCGCGGGCAAGCCCGCTCCCACGTTTGTTTCGGGCCAGTTATGCCTGTGCCACAGGCGCGCGACCGCCTAGTGTGTACGACTCGGTAATGCGCCGTACGCCAAAGGGGTCGCGCGAAAATGCCACAGGACTCATTGGCCCGAAACAAACTGTAGGAGCGGGCTTGCCCGCGAAGCGCCGCGCGGGCGGCGCTCGATCTCACCGGCGCTGAAAAGCCTCAGGCAAGCACCTGCCAGCCCTCACGCAATCCCATGCGAACACACCTCCGGCGCACGCGTATGTGACAGCAGCACATCCAGCAACGCCTGCGCCGCAGTGGACAACTTGTGGTCGCTCAGGGCGATGACGCCGATGCGCCGCTCGACGGTGGGCTCGACCAAGGGCACGCAACGCGCACCCAATTCCTGCATCTGGTTGATGCACAGCGCCGGTACGGCACTGACGCCCAAGCCGTTGGCGACCATGCGCCCGACCGTGGACAACTGATGGCTTTCGAACGCCACCGCCAGCCGACCATGCTCGGCGGCCAGGTGTTGCTCCAGCAGCAGGCGCACCGCCGACGGGCGTTGCAGGGCGATGAAGTCCTGGGTCAGCAGTTCGCGCCAGCTCACCTGGGGCTGCTGCGCCAGGGGTGAATCGCCAGGCACTACCGCGACGAAACGGTCCAGGTACAACGGGTGGAACTGTAGGGCATCACTGCGCTCGGGTTCGAAGCCTATGCCCAGTTCGACGCGGCGGTGGCGAACCAGCTCCAGCACCTGCTCGTTGATCACGTCGTGCACGGTGACGTTGACCTTGGGGTAGCGCTGGCGAAACACCTTCAGTGACTGCGGCAGCAGGTTCCCGGCAAAGGCCGGCATCGCCGCCACCGACACCCGCCCCAGTTGCAGGGTGAAGCGCTGGCGCAGCATTTCCTCGGTATCGTCCCAGTCGGCCAGCAGGCGCCGGGCCAGTGGCAGCAGCACTTCGCCCTCGGCGGTGAGGCTGACGCTGCGGGTGGTGCGGGTGAGCAGGGCGCCGCCGAGGTTGTCCTCCAGCGCCTTGATGGTCAGGCTCAGTGCCGGTTGCGAAATGTGCAGGTGTTCGCCGGCCTGGGCGAAGCTCTGGTACTTGGCCACGGTGACGAAGGCGCGCAGTTGCTTGACGTTCATGGCGGATCCGCTGGTTGTTTTGCAAAAGTTATCAATCGATGACGAAAACAAAATTAACAAATCAGTCGCCAGCGGTGAAGATGCCTTCCACACGCTCAAACAACTACAAAGGCGGATCAGCATGGCCGGACTGGACAAGCGCGTAGCAACCTATGAACAGGCTCTCGAAGGCCTGACCGACGACATGACGGTACTGGCCGGCGGCTTCGGCCTGTGTGGCATCCCCGAGAACCTGATCGCCGAGATCAAGCGCCGCGGAGTCAAGGGCCTGACGGTAGTTTCCAACAACTGCGGCGTCGACGGCTTCGGCCTGGGCGTGCTGCTCGAAGACCGGCAGATCCGCAAGATGGTTGCCTCTTACGTCGGCGAGAACGCCGAGTTCGAGCGCCAGCTGCTCAGCGGCGAGCTGGAAGTGGAGCTCACCCCCCAGGGCACCCTGGCCGAGAAGATGCGCGCCGGCGGCGCCGGTATCCCGGCTTTCTACACCGCCACGGGCTACGGCACCCCGGTCGCCGAAGGCAAAGAGGTACGCGAGTTCAACGGCCGCAAGTACATCCTCGAAGAGTCCATCACCGGCGACTTCGCCATCGTCAAGGGCTGGAAGGCCGACCACTACGGCAACGTGGTGTACCGCAACACCGCCCAGAACTTCAATCCGCTGGCCGCCACCGCCGGCAAGATCACCGTGGTCGAGGTCGAGGAAATCGTCGAGCCGGGCGTACTGCTGCCCAGCGAGATCCACACGCCGGGGATCTTCGTCGACCGGGTCATCGTCGGCACCTTCGAGAAGCGCATCGAGAAGCGCACCGTCAAGGCCTGAGCGCCGCCCACAGAACAACAAAGAGATCCTGACCATGGCACTGACCCGCGAACAGATGGCTCAACGCGTCGCCCGTGAACTGAAGGACGGCTACTACGTCAACCTCGGCATCGGCATCCCCACCCTGGTGGCCAACTACGTGCCCGCCGACATGGACGTGATGCTGCAGTCGGAAAACGGCCTGCTCGGTATGGGCGAGTTCCCCACCGAAAGCACCCTCGACCCCGACATGATCAACGCCGGCAAGCAAACCGTGACCGCCCGCCGTGGCGCGTCGATCTTCGACTCGGCGCAATCCTTCGCCATGATCCGTGGCGGCCATGTCGACCTCACCGTGCTGGGCGCCTTCGAGGTGGACGTGGAGGGCAACATCGCCTCCTGGATGATCCCCGGCAAGCTGGTCAAGGGCATGGGCGGGGCCATGGACCTGGTGGCTGGCGCCGAGAACATCATCGTCACCATGACCCACGCCTCCAAGGACGGCGAGTCCAAGCTCCTGCCGCGCTGCAGCCTGCCGCTGACGGGCGCCGGCTGCATCCGCAAGGTGCTCACCGACCTTGCCTACCTCGAGATCGAGAACGGCGCCTTCATCCTGCGCGAGACCGCGCCCGGGGTGAGCGTTCAGGAGATCGTCGAGAAAACCGCCGGCAAGCTGATCGTGCCGGACGATGTGAAAGAGATGACGTTCTAACGCTACTGCTTTACCTCCCCCCTGTGAGGGCGGACTCGTTGTGGGAGCGGGCTTGCCCGCGAATACGTTGGTGAATGTACCGGCGCATTCGCGGGCAAGCCCGCTCCTACAACAAGCCCCGCGCCCACAGGGGTTTTGCGTTGATCGACAAGCAACATCCACCAATAAGACCAAAAAAGGAAAACACTCGTGGCCGCTGAAATCCAAGACAGCCGCTCCGCCCGCTTTGCCCTGCGCTGCTCCAACTGGGCCGAGCGCTGGTTCCCCGACTCCTGGGTGTTCGCCGCCCTGGCCGTGATGCTGGTGTGCCTGGGGGCCCTGGCCATGGGCGCCAAGCCCACCGACACCGCCAAGGCCTTTGGTGACGGCTTCTGGAGCCTGATCCCGTTCACCATGCAGATGGCCTTCGTGGTTATTGGCGGCTATGTGGTCGCCAGCTCCCCGCCCGCTGCACGCCTGATCGACCGCCTCGCGCGCCTGCCCAAGAACGGCCGCTCGGCGGTGTGCTGGGTGGCGCTGATCTCGATGCTCGCCTCCTTGCTCAACTGGGGCCTGTCGCTGGTGTTCGGCGGCCTGCTGGTGCGTGCCCTGGCCCGTCGCACAGACCTGAAGATGGACTACCGCGCCGCCGGTGCCGCCGCCTACCTGGGCCTGGGCGCGGTATGGGCGCTGGGCCTGTCGTCCTCGGCCGCACAGTTGCAGGCCAACCCGGCCAGCCTGCCGCCGTCGATCCTGTCGATCACCGGCGTCATTCCGTTCACCGAGACCATTTTTCTCTGGCAGTCCGGGGTGATGCTGGCCGCGCTGGTGATCGTCTCGCTGGTCGTCGCCTATGCCACCGCGCCCGGTCCGAACAGTGCGCGCAGCGCCCAGGACTGCGGTGTCGATCCGACCTTCACCGCCCCACCTGCGCCGCAGCGCACCCGCCCCGGCGAGTGGCTGGAGCACAGCCCGATCCTTATCCTGCTGCTGGTGGCCCTGGCGGCCGGCTGGCTGTACCAGGAGTTCGCCACCAAGCCTGCGATCACCGCCATCTCCGGGCTGAACACCTACAACCTGCTGTTCATCATGCTGGGTGCCTTGCTCCACTGGCGTCCGCGCAGCTTCCTCGACGCCGTGGCCCGTGCGGTGCCGACCACTACCGGCGTGCTGATCCAGTTCCCGCTGTACGGCTCGATCGCCGCCATCCTCACCCAGGTGAAGGGTGCCGACGCCCAGACCCTGGCGCACCACATCTCGGTGTTCTTCACCCAGATCGCCACCCATGACACCTACGCCTTGCTGATGGGCGTGTATTCGGCGGTGCTGGGCTTCTTCATTCCATCTGGCGGCGGCAAATGGATCATCGAAGCGCCCTATGTGATGCTGGTGGCCAACGACCTGCAGTACCACCTGGGCTGGGCGGTGCAGATCTACAACGCCGCCGAGGCGCTGCCGAACCTGATCAACCCCTTCTACATGCTGCCGTTGCTGGGCGTGCTGGGCCTGAAGGCACGGGACCTGATCGGCTTCTCCTTCGTGCAACTGCTAGTGCACGTGCCCCTGGTGCTGGTGCTGCTCTGGGCGCTGGGCACCACCTTGCAGTACGTGCCGCCGGTAATGCCGTAGCAGCATCACCGCGCAATACCGCGCTGCGGGCCGCAATGGCCCGCAAGCGCTGTCCGCCGCTCGACGCCCTTGCAGGTCGAGCCGTGAAAAAAGCGTAATTTTCCCCCGTCTTCCTTCGTTTTCCTGAGAGCTGCCCTGCGTCCAGACGGACCGGGCCATCATCACCCCAAGGAGACAGGCAATGACTTCCGTTTTCGACCGCGACGACATCGTGTTCCAGGTAGTGATCAATCACGAGGAACAGTACTCGATCTGGCCCGACTACAAGGCGATCCCCAACGGCTGGCGCGCCGCAGGCAAGAGCGGTCTGAAGAAAGACTGCCTGGCCTACATCGATGAAGTGTGGACCGACATGCGCCCCCTGAGCCTGCGCCAGAAGATGGCCGAAGCTGCGGTGCAGTAAGGCGTGACGGCACTCAACCTGCTATGCCTGCCTTACTCGGGCGCCAGTGCCATGGTCTACAGCCGCTGGCGGCGCAAGCTGCCGGCCTGGTTGCAGGTGCGCCCGGTGGAGCTGCCGGGGCGCGGTGCTCGCCTGGGCGAACCCCTGCAAACCGACATGCAGGCACTGGCCCGGCAACTGGCCAGCGAGCAGCGCCTGGCGGCGAGCACGCCCTATGCACTGCTCGGCCATAGCCTGGGTGCGCTGCTCGCCTTCGAGCTGGCCCACGAGCTGCAAGCCCTGGGTTGCAAGGCGCCGGTCGCACTGTTCGCCTGCGGCACGGCGGCACCGACCCGACGTGAGTACTACGACGGCAAGGGCTGGCGCGAACCCAAGACCAATGCCGAGCTGATCGACGAGTTGCGCCAGTTGCAAGGGACCCCCGAGGAGGTCCTGGCCAATGAGGAACTCATGAGCCTGACCTTGCCGATTCTGCGCGCCGATTTCCTCATGTGCGGCCGCTACGACTATCGCCAGCGCGCGCCGTTGCACTGCCCGCTGCATGTTTTGGGCGGCGAGGCCGACCGCGCCAGCGAAGAGCAACTGCTGGCCTGGCGTCGCGAAAGCCTGGGCGATTTCTCGCTGGAGGTCTTCCCCGGCGGGCACTTCTTCATCCATGAGCACGAAGACCGGGTGCTGAGCCTGCTGGCCGCCTCTCTGGAACCTCATCGACTTTCGGCATGATTGACGTAGGCCTTTGCCTGGGGGAGGCTGGGGGCTTTCCCACAGGACAAGGGTTGTCCCCATGCTGATCGATCCCCGCCAGGCCACGCTGCTGGTCGTCGATATCCAGGAGCGCCTCATTGGCGCCATGAGCGATCCCGAGGGCACCCGCGCGCGGGCCCGCGGGCTGCTGGCCGCCACCGTCGAACTCGAACTGCCCACGGTGATTTCCGAGCAGTACCCCAAGGGCCTAGGCCCGACCCTGGCCGAACTCAAGGCCGCGGCGGCAGGGGCCGAAATCGTCGAGAAACTGCACTTTTCCTGCGTGGCTGCCGAGTGCCTGCCGGCCAGTCTGCTGGCGCGTGAGCAGGTGATCGTCTGTGGCATGGAAACCCACGTCTGCGTGCTGCAGACCGTGCTTGGCCTGCTGGGCCTGGGCAAGCAGGTGTTCGTGGTCGAGGACGTCTGTGACAGCCGCACCCCGGCAAGCAAGGCGGCAGGCCTGGCGCGTATGCGCGACGCCGGGGCGCAGATCGTGACCCGCGAGATGGTGCTGTTCGAATTGCTGGGCAGTGCCAGCCACCCGTTGTTCCGCCATATCAGCAAGACCTACATCGTCGGTGACCTGTCCTGAACCTGCGGCTGCTGGGCGCTGGGCTGATGCTGCTGGCCCTGCTGCAAGGCTGTGCCGGGCGCCGCGAGGAAGCGCCTGAAGTCGACCCTGCCCAGGTCCGCGCCCAGCTCATGCGCCTGCTGCCTGCCTCGGTCAAGGACCGCCAGGGCTGGGCCGAGGACATCCAGGTCGCGTTCACCGCCCAGGGCATCGCGCCCAGCCGCAGCAACCTGTGTGCGGTGCTGGCGGTGACCGAGCAGGAGTCCACCTTCACCGCCGACCCCCAGGTGCCCAACCTGGGCCGTATCGCCCGCGAGGAAATCGACCGCCGCGCCGCGCGTCTGCACATCCCCAGGCTGCTGGTCGATGGCGCCCTGGCCACCCCTTCGGCCAACGGCCAGAGCTACCAGCAGCGCCTGCTGGCGGTGCGCAGCGAGCGGCAACTCAGTGCGCTGTTCGACGATTTCATCGCCGGCCTGCCGCTGGGCGACAAGCTGCTCGGCGGGCTCAACCCGGTGCGTACCGGCGGGCCGATGCAGGTCAGCATCGACTTTGCCGAACGCCATGCCAAGGACTACCCCTACCAGCGCCAGGGCACGATTCGCCAGGAGGTCTTCAGCCGTCGCGGCGGCCTGTACTTCGGCATCGCCCACTTGTTGGGGTATCCCGCCCACTATGAGCGGCCGCTGTACCGCTTCGCCGATTTCAACGCAGGCTGGTACGCCAGCCGCAACGCGGCTTTCCAGGCAGCGCTGAACAGTGTGACGGGGGCGGAATTGGCGTTGGACGGCGACCTGATCGCACCAGGCTCGATCCTGCCAGGCACCACCGAGCGCGCGGCGCGCAGCCTTGGGGTGAAGCTTGGGCTGCGCAATCCACAGATTCGCAGTCAGTTGGAATTGGAGAACAGCCTGGCGCTCGAGGACAGCGCCTTGTACCGCGGCGTATTCGCACTCGCCGATGCCAAGGCGGGCAAGCCACTGCCACGTGCGGTGCTGCCAGGGATCGTGCTCAAGAGCCCGAAGATCACCCGCAAGCTGACCACGGCGTGGTTTGCGGGGAGGGTGGATGAGCGCTACCAGCGCTGCATGGCGCGCTGATCGACGCAAGGTACAGGGGCCGCCAGGCGGCCCCTGCAGAGGTCAGGCAGGCTGGGCCGCCAGGCTGTTGCTGACATTACGCCCCAGCACCAGCACGGTGACGAATCCGCAGCCGACCAACGCCGTGGCCAGGCTCAGCAGCACCGAGCTGCCCATCTGGTCGACGATCCGCCCGCCGAAGAACGAGCCCAGTGCAATGATCACCTGGAACATGGCCACGAACAGCGGCATGCCGCGTTCGACATCCTTGGGCGCGACCACGAACATCCAGATGCTGGCACAGGCCGGGAAGGCACCGAAGGCAAAGCCCCACAGCGCGATCAGCATCACCGCCCCGGTCATGCCGGTGGCGAAGTAGGGGAACAGCGCGGTGCTGACGCCGATCAGCAAGGCCACCAGCAGCAGGGTGTAGCGCACGCTGCGGTTGGCGGCGAAGCCGGCGAACAGGTTGCCGATGACGCCTGCTACACCGTAGAGCAGCAGCAGCGAGCCGATGGTTGCCCCATCGAAGCCGGAGCTTTGCTTGAAGAACGGTGCGACATAGGTGTACGCGGCAAAGTGCGCCAGGCCAATCAGCAACACCGCGATCAGGCCGACCCGCGCCAGCGGATTGATGAACAGCGCCGGCAGGTCACTGATGCGGATGGCCTTGTCCGGATTGAGCCGCGGCAGCAGGAAGACCTGCGCGAGCAGCACCGGCACACCCAGCAGGGCGGTCACCAGGAAGGTCATGCGCCAGCCCATCAGGCCGCTGAGCCAGGTGCCGACCGGCACCCCCAGCACCGTGGCCAGGGTGACCCCGACCATGATGATCGAGGTCGCCTGCGCCACGCCCACCCCCTTGGGCGCCAGGCGCCCGCTCAGGGCAATGGCCGTGGCCCAGAAGCCACCGATGCTGATACCCAGCAGCACGCGGCCGAATAGCAACAGGCTGAAATCGCTGGCATAGGCCACCACCGAGTTGGCGATGATCATGATCAGCGTCAGGCCGATCAGCAGGTAGCGGCGGTCCATGGCGCCGATGCCTACCGACAGCAGCGGGGCGGCGAGGGCGGCCATGATCCCGGGCAGGGTGACCATCAGGCCGGCCTGGCCGGCACTGATGCCCAGGTCGCTGGCCACATCGTTGAGCACGCCCACCGGCAGGAATTCACTGGTGACCAGGGCGAAGGCGCCCACGGCAACCGAGAGAATCGCCAGCCACTGCTGTTTGACGCTCTGTTGGTTATGTTCAAGAAGGCCATCGGGGGCCTGATTGACGCTTGGCATGGTACGGATTCCAAGTGTTGTCGCCTGGAGCAGGCGCAGGAGGCGGGAAAATAGGAGGGCGATTATAGGAGTCGGTTTTGCAAGGCCCATAGGCAGGCCGTTCGATAGTAATCATCAGTGTGATCGATGGAAGGCTCTAGCTTCTGGATTGCACCCAACCCAGGCGCAGGAGCGATCATGAAAATTACTAAGGTTGAATGCAAAAAAAATGAGTTTGCTTCATGAGTGCCTGATCTCGACAATTCCCCCACTCGGAACCGGACATCCGTATCGGCAGGCACCTTCGCTGCGCGAGGCGTTCCAGGTTTACCTCAGGAATCAGGATTCAGATCACCATGGCCAAAGACTTCACTTTCGCGATCAAGCGGATTTGTTTCGATGAGCACTACCAGCCCTCGGACAACACCCGCATCACCACCAACTTCGCCAACCTGGCGAGGGGCGAGCAGCGCCAGGAAAACCTGCGCAATACCTTGCGGATGATCGACAACCGCTTCAATGCCCTGGCCCATTGGGACAACCCTGAAGGTGACCGTTACAAGGTCGAGCTCGAAATCATTTCCGTCGAGATGGACCTGGGGGCTGACAGCACTGCCGATGCGCTCCCGTTGATCGAGATCCTGAAAACCAACATCGTCGATCACAAAACCAACGAGCGCATCGCCGGGATCGTAGGGAACAATTTTTCTTCCTATGTGCGTGATTACGACTTCAGCGTGCTGCTGCTGGAGCACAACAAGGGCAAGCCTGGCTTCGGCACCCCGGATGATTTCGGCGACCTGCATGGCAAGCTGTTCAAGTGCTTCCTGAACTCGCAGGCCTACAAGGCCAACTTCAGCAAGTTGCCGGTCATCTGCCTGAGCGTCTCCAGCAGCAGGACCTACCACCGCACGCAAAACCAGCACCCGGTACTGGGGTTCGAATACCGTCAGGATGAATACTCGTTGACGGATGAGTACTTCAGCAAGATGGGCTTGAAGGTCCGTTATTTCATGCCCGCGAACAGCGTCGCGCCCTTGGCGTTCTACTTTACGGGCGACCTGCTTGCCGACTACACCAATCTCGAGCTCATCAGCACCATCAGCACGATGGACACTTTCCAGAAGATCTACCGGCCGGAAATCTACAACGCGAACTCTGCGGCAGGGCAATCCTATCAGCCAAGCCTCAAGCACCAGGATTATTCGTTGACCCGAATCGTTTATGACCGCGAGGAACGCAGCCGCCTGGCGATCGAACAAGGGCGGTTTGCCGAGGAGCACTTCATCAAACCCTATCGGGCGGTTCTCGAGCAGTGGTCTGCTCAGTACGCAATCTGACTTATAGAATTCACAAGGCTTCCATCATGAAAAAACTGCTCCCTACCTCAACCGCCGGCAGCTTGCCCAAGCCTTCCTGGCTGGCGCAGCCCGAGACCCTCTGGTCGCCCTGGAAACTGCAGGACGAAGGGCTTGTCGAGGGCAAGCAGGATGCACTGCGTCTGGCGTTGCACGAACAGCAGCAGGCCGGTATCGACATCGTCAGCGACGGCGAGCAAACTCGCCAGCACTTCGTCACCACCTTTATCGAACACCTCAGCGGCGTTGATTTCGAGAAGCGCGAAACCGTGCGGATCCGTGATCGCTACGATGCGAGTGTCCCGACGGTGGTGAGTGCAGTCGAGCGTCGCAAGCCTGTGTTCGTCGACGACGCCAGGTTCTTGCGCCAGCAAACCCGTCAACCCATCAAGTGGGCGCTGCCGGGTCCCATGACGATGATCGATACGCTGTACGACGCCCACTACAAGAGCCGCGAAAAGCTGGCGTGGGAATTTGCCAAGATCCTCAATCAGGAAGCCCGGGAGCTGGAGGCGGCGGGTGTCGACATCATTCAGTTCGACGAGCCTGCCTTCAACGTCTTCTTCGACGAGGTGAACGATTGGGGCGTCGCCACCCTGGAACGGGCCATCGAAGGCCTCAAGTGTGAAACGGCGGTGCACATCTGCTACGGCTATGGCATCAAGGCCAACACCGACTGGAAAAAGACGCTGGGGTCGGAGTGGCGCCAGTATGAGCAGGCGTTCCCAAAGCTGCAGAAATCCTCTATCGATATCGTTTCGCTCGAATGCCACAACTCCCACGTGCCCATGGATCTGATCGAGCTCATCCGCGGCAAGAAAGTGATGGTCGGCGCCATCGATGTGGCCAATCACGCCATCGAGACTCCGGAAGAAGTCGCCAATACCCTGCGCAAGGCCTTGCAGTTCGTCGATGCCGACAAGCTTTATCCGTGCACCAACTGCGGCATGGCGCCACTGCCACGTCGCGTCGCGAGTGGCAAGCTCGAGGCGTTGGTCGCAGGCGCGGATATCGTTCGGCAAGAACTGTCGAACTAGGGTCTGTCTGTCATGTCGCAGCTTGGAACCGCCATCGAGCCTCTGCGTTTTCGCGAAGCGCTCGGGCATTACGCCTCCGGTATCACGGTGGTGACTTCGTTCATCGATGACCAGCCGATCGGCTTTACCTGCCAGTCGTTCTACAGCGTGTCGATGAGCCCGCCCCTGGTGTCGTTCAGCGTGATGTCGAACTCGGCCAGCTACCCGAGGATTCGCCAGGCCGGTCGATTTGCAGTCAACATCCTTTCGGATGAGCAGGTCGGTATTTCCAACCAGTTCGCGCGCCGTGGCACCGACAAGTGGCACGGCGTCGAATGGCAGTCGTCGCCTCTGGGGAATCCACTCATCGTCGGCAGCCTGCACTGGCTCGATTGCGAAATCCACGCCGAACATGCCGCAGGCGATCACCTGATCGTGATTGGGGAAGTGAAAGCGCTGAACCTGCAAGAGGCCGGGGCGACGCAGCCGTTGCTGTATTTCAAGGGACAATACTGCAACCTCGCGGCCTTTTGAGCGGTTCAGGTTTCGCTATTTTGCACAGGGTTGAAGTTCTGCCCATGATCGACTTGAGACACCTGCGCACCATCGACGCCCTGCGGGAAATGGACAGCCTGCACGACGCCGCCGAACGCCTGCACCTGACACAATCCGCGCTGTCGCACCAATTTCGCGAGTTGGATATTTCCTTTGCGACGCTGGAGGGGGTCAATGCCCTGTCGGGGCGCGTCATCTGAGACGGGCAGATCGGCCCAGCGCCCCCGTTGGCCCGAGCGCTCGACACAGCCGGGGCAATCGCCGACCATCAAGTGCCCTGCACAAGGGTACTCAGGAGCGAATGCCATGGATTGCCTTAAGACGCTGTATATAGAACGCCTTGTTCTCACCCCTCTGCAATTGGAAGACGCGCCTGCGATCCAGCAGTTGTTTCCGCAGTGGGAGGTGGTCCGTTATCTCGATCGCCGCGTGCCATGGCCGTACCCGGAAGACGGCGCGTTGGTCTACGTGCGTGATATCGTCCTGCCAGCCATGGCCGCGGGCCGTGAATGGCATTGGATGATCCGCCTGCGCGGTGAAGACCCGCGCATCATCGGCAGCATCAGCCTGTACGACGAACCCGGGAACAACCGGGGTTTCTGGCTTGCGCCACGGTGGTGGGGGCAAGGCTACATGCGTGAAGCCTGCCGGGTGGTCAATGCCTATTGGTTCGAGACCTTGTCTCGCCCTGTCATGCAGGTGCCCA
This sequence comes from Pseudomonas sp. RW3S2, assembly GCF_014268955.1. Classification (NCBI taxonomy): domain Bacteria; kingdom Pseudomonadati; phylum Pseudomonadota; class Gammaproteobacteria; order Pseudomonadales; family Pseudomonadaceae; genus Pseudomonas; species Pseudomonas sp. RW3S2. Next base: position 44,786 of record NZ_JABWRM010000021.1, read on the forward strand.
AGGCCGTTGCCAGTCACGCCTCGCGAAAAGTCTCTGAGCATGAAGGGATGCGCCTGGTGGACAAGCGCGACGGGCATTTTGTCTCCGGGCCGTTTGAGGTGGAGATATGGGAGATGACGCGCCGTGAATGGCTCGCCCGTTCCTTGGGTTGACGCTGCCGGACATTTCCGTAGAATCGCGCGCCCTATTCAACATGCATGGCGAAAAGGAGCTTCGATGCAGCGGATCATGATTGTCGGCCAACCCGGCGCCGGGAAGAGCACATTGGCGCGCAAGCTAGGCGAATACACAAGGCTGCCGGTGGTGCATATCGACACCATCCACTGGCAGCCCGGCTGGGTCGAGCGCAGCCGGGACGAGAAGACACGCTTGTGCCATGAAGTGGAGGCGCGCGATCGCTGGATTTTCGAAGGCGGCCATTCAACCACCTGGAGCAATCGACTGGCTCGCGCCGATCTTCTGATCTGGATCGACCGGTCGGCGACGCTGCGATTCTGGCGGGTGCTGACCAGAGCGCTGCGTTATCGCGGACAGCCCCGTCCGGACTTGCCGCACAACTGCCCGGAGCGGCTGGCCAACTTGCCGGCGTTCTTCAGGTTCATGTGGCAGACGAAGCGCTCGGCTCGAACGAAGATGGAGCAACTTGCGGCGAGCGCGCCGGTGGGTTGTCGGGTGGTCTGCCTGCGCTCCGATCGGGACACCAGCGCATTTCTCGCGAGCATGCAGCCGACGCCCAGGAGTGCTCAATAAGGACTGGCAGTCGGTCGCACCACAAGCTCGCTGACATCCACATCATCCGGCTGCTCGATGGCATAGACCAGCGCCCGGGCAATCGCGTCGGCCTCCAGCGCCACGCGTCGGAATGTTCTCATGGCCTCGCGGGCCGTGTCGTCGGTGATCGTGTCGGCCAGCTCCGATTCCACCACCCCAGGACACACCACCGTCACCCTGATCTTGTCGGTTTCCTGGCGAAGGCCATCGGAGATCGCCCGAACGGCGTACTTGGTCGCGCAATACACAGCAGCGGTGGGGGAGACCGAAAGCCCGCCGATCGACGAGATGTTGATGACCTGACCATGTCCTTGCGCCTCCATGCCTGGGAGCACCGCGGCGATGCCGTGCAGCACTCCGCGCACGTTGACGTCGAGCATCCGGTTCCATTCCTCGACTTTCAGCGAGTTCAGTGGCGACAGCGGCATTACCCCTGCGTTGTTGATGATCACATCGACCTTGCCGTACTGCGCCTTGGCAAACTCGACAAAGGCTTGCATGGAATCGAGGTCGGTCACGTCCAGTGCGCGGGCACTTGCCGAGCCGCCTTCGGCGCGGATTTCACTCACCAGCTGTTGCAGGCGATCGATACGGCGGGCGCCGAGTACCACGTGAGCACCCTTGGCGGCGATCAGCCTGGCGGCGGCTTCACCAATGCCGCTGCTGGCGCCGGTGATCAGCACGACTTTATCGTTGATGTTGGACATTTGCGTATCTCCTGTACATGAAGGTTCAGGCGTCTGCAGGGAAGGCAGACGTTGCTGCTGGGTACGGAGAAAAGACTAAGGTTGTGGGGCGGCACGATGCGTGCCGAAACCTGCGCGACCTTTGCCTATTCGTGTCGGTGATCCGCGCAGCCTCGTGCCACGCGCCGGAGCGGAAGGATCAGGCAACTCGACGACAGTTTCGACCTAACGCAGGGGTTTTTCGCGGGGGACAATGGGTGCCTGGCCCTGACGACGCCGCCAGGTAGCCCCCATGGTCTGCCCTCACACCAAGACCGTGATACAACGCCGAATTCCAACATGCGAGAGCCCTTGAATGGCGCAGAACGATGCTTTTCTCCTGCAAACCACTGCCTTGTACCGTGGCGAGCTCGTCCGCTCGCTGACCGAGCGCTTTACCGCGCCGGGCGTTTACGAAACTGCCATCGCGCCGCTGCACGTGATTCGAATGGATGCGCCGTCAGACATCATCCATACCGTGCACAAACCGGCGCTGTGCCTGATCGTGCAGGGGCAGAAAGAGGTGGGCCTGGGCGAGGAGCGTTATCTGTACGACCCCCTCAACTACCTGGTGGTGTCGGTGACGCTACCGGTGTCTGGTCGGGTGCTGACAGCCAGCGCGCAGGCGCCTTATTTGTGCATCCGCCTGGACTTCGAGCCAACCGAGCTTGCCCAGGTGATCGCCGATGCGCCGCCCGCGGGCGTACCGGATGAGCCCGAGCGCGGGTTATTTCTCGAACAGATCGATGTGTCGCTGCTGGAAACCATGTTGCGCCTGGTGCGGTTGCTGGAGTCGCCACGGGATATCGGCATGCTCGCGCCATTGGCACTGCGTGAACTGCACTACCGTCTGCTGCGAGGCGTGCATGGGCGTCGGCTGTACGAGTTGGCCATGGGCGACTCGCAGACCCGGCGCGTGAGCAAGGCCATCGACTGGTTGAACAACCACTACACCCAGCCGCTGCGCATCGAGCAACTGGCGCGGATCGCGAACCTGGGCAGTTCGACCTTGCATCACCGTTTCAAGGCAGTCACCGCCATGAGCCCCTTGCAGTACCAGAAGCTATTGCGCCTGCAGGAGGCTCGGCGGCTGATGTTGGGGGAGGGGCTGGATGTGTCGAGCGCCTGTTATCGGGTCGGCTATGAAAGCCCGTCACAGTTCAGCCGCGAGTACAGCCGCCAGTTTGGGTGTGCGCCGTCTCGGGACATAAACCTGGCCCGGCGGCCATCATGAAGATGCCACTGCGGGCCGAGCAGCTGGTGCCAGTGCTTGACCGTGGCTTGTACGAAGCGATCGCCGGTCCATGCTCTGATCTGCCGAAACAGGCGTTTCGTCATCCTTTGACCAATACGGCCACCACAGCGTCGACAGTGTTCCTGAGCCCCGCCACCGTATCCTCCGGATCGCTGTCGACCACCACCAACCTGGCGCCTGCCGCCTCGATCACCTTGAGCACCTGCGGCTCAGGCTGACGATGGTGCAGCACCAACGCCACATCCTGCGTCTTGAGGGTCTCTCCCAGCGCCTTCAGCGCCGCTTCGTCCCACTTGCCATCTGCCGGCAGTGCCTGTGACACCACATCCAGGTTCAACCCGCTGACCAGATAGCCCAGACGTTCCGACAGGCTGACCACGCTGAGGTTATCGGCCTCGGCCAGGCGTGTCTGGCTGCTGGAGGTCAGCTCCAGCATCTGTCGCTTGAGCCCGGCAAGGTTGGCCTGGATCTTGTCCTTGTCAGCGGGGGACAAGCGCTCCAGGTCGTTGGCCACCACATCGGCCATGCGCCCGAGGTTGATCGGGTTCAACCAGGGATAGCTGGCGAATGCATTGTCGCCATCCACCGCGATGCCGGGCAGGGCGCCATCGACCGGGCGCGCGGCATCGATTTCGACGATGCGGATGTTGCTGCGCCGCGCCATGGGATAGAGCGGGTCGTCATGCCAGATCGAGCGCACGCCGATCACTGCCGTGGCCTGCTGAGCATCTTTGTGCAGGCTCGCACCGCCACGCCCCTCGAAGTACGACGGCTGGCGGCTGGCTGGAAGGTTGGCCGGTGCTGCGCGCTTGAGCTGCACCGAGGTGCCGTCGAGCAAGGCGACAGCGAGGCTGTGGGTCACCGGCAGGGTGGTCAGCACTTGCGTGGCTGCTGCGCTGCTGGCGGGCTGTGCGGCCAGCACCAGGGTGGGCGCGCCGGCCAGGACCAGGGCCAGGGTGAGGCGTTTGAGCGTGAGGTTCATGCCGGGTTTCCTTGCAGGCGTGGGACGAGGGCGCGGGCGAGGGCCGCGAGGGCGAAGCACATACCGGCTACCAGGATGATTGCAGCGCCGGAGGGCACGGGCAGGTCGAAGACGATCGGCAGCAGGATGCCGAGCAGGGTGCTGAGGGTGGCGATCAGCACCGAGGCGAAGAAGAAGCCCTTGAGCGACTGGCTGACCAGGCGCGCGGCGGCAGCGGGGATCACCAGCAGCGCACCGACCAGGATGGCGCCGATCACCTTCACCGAGGCCACGGTCACCAGGGTCACCAGCACCACGAACAGGTAGTCGAGGGTCTTCACCGCCACGCCGCGCACGGCCGCCAGTTGCGGGTTGAAGCTGGCGAGGATGATGCGGTTGTACAGCGGCAGGGCCAAGGCCAGCACCAGCACGGCAACGATGCCGAGCACCAGCAGGTCGTGAGGGCTGACGGTAAGCACCGAGCCGAACAGCACGTTCTCGAGGATGTGCACGTTGATCTTGCCCGCCAGCATCAGCAGCAGGCTGGCACCCAGGGCCAGCGAGACGGAGAGGAACACGCCGATCAGGGTGTCCGGCGAAAGGCCCGTGCGGTTGCGCAGGAAATTCAGCAGGATGCCGAACAGCAGGCAGTAGCCGAACAAGCTGCCGTAGGGCCCGGTATAGGGCTCGCCAAGCAGGATGCCGATGGCCACGCCCGTGAGTGCGGCGTGGCCGACGGCCTCGGAGAAGAACGCAAAGCGCTTGACCACCACCAGGGTGCCGAGCCCGCCCAGCACCGGGCCGATCATCAGGCCGGCGATCAGGGCGTTGATCACGAACCCATAGGCCAGGGCCTCGGGCAGGTAGCCAGCGGTGGCCCATTGCTGGACCAGTTGGCGGAAAGCTTCATAACTCATCAGGCAAGGCTCTCGCTGCGCGGGTGGACGGAGAACAGCCCGAGCAGGCGCTCCGGGGTCAGGGCCTGGGCGGGCGGGGCGTCGAACAGCAGCTTGCGGCTCAGCCCGGTGACGCGGTCGGCCAGGCGCAGTACCGCTTCAAGGTCGTGCTCGATCCACAGCACCGTGGTGCCGGCCTGGCGCCAGCCGTGCAGCAGTTGCTCGAACACCTGGATACCGGCTTCATCCAGCGCCGACATGGGTTCGTCCAGCACCAGCAGTTGCGGCTCGGGGATCAGCCCCTGGGCCAGCAGCACGCGCTGGCGCTCGCCACCGGACAACGCGCCCATGCGCCGCTTGCGCTTGTCGAGCATGCCGACCTTGGCCAGGGCGGCGTCGATGTCGGGTCGCACACGGCGCGACAGGCCGAGGAACGCCGGGCGCTGCTGGCACATGGCGGCCATGAAGTCGTCGACGGTCATCGGCAGGCCACGGTCGAACTCCAGCGCCTGCGGCACATAGCCGATCACCTCGCGTTCGGTGGGCCAGTGCAGGGTCAACTGGCCCTGGTGCGGCATCTGCCCGAGCAGGGTCTTGATCAGCGAGCTCTTGCCGCCACCATTGGGACCGACGATGGCATGCACGCTGCCGGCGGCAACGCTGAAGCTCACCTGCTCGAGGATGCGCGTGCGCCCAAGGGTGAGGTCGATGCCGGCGAAGTCGATGCGCGGGCCCTGGGCGCTGACCAGGTTGGCCGCGGCGGTCATGCGCGGTTCTCCTGGATGGCCTTGACCACGGTCTCGAGGTTGCGCTTCATCTCCACTTCGTACTTGTCGGCGGTGTATTCGCCGTAGGAGATGTGGGTCAGCGGATAGATCTTCACCCCGGACTCGCGCTCGATGGTCTCGACGTAGGCGGACGGGAAGTCCATCTCCGAGAAGATCACCTTCACATCCAGGGCCTTGAGCTGGTCGATGGTTTTCTTCAACTGCGCCGGGCTCGGCTCGATGCCATGGGCCGGTTCGACCACTGCAGTGACCTCCAGCCCGAAGTCGCGCACCAGGTAGTCGTAGGCGGCGTGGATGGTCGCCACGCGAAACTCCGCGCCCGGTGCCTCGGTGACCTTGGCCAGGGCTTCGGCGCGCAGCGCGCGCAGGCGCTTGGCATAGGCGCGGGCGTTCTGGGTGTAGAACTTGGCGTTGTCCGGGTCGAGCTTGCCCAGCTCGCGGGCAATGTTGTTGACCTGGGCGATGCTGGCGCTGATCGACAGGAAGGTGTGCGGGTTGACCACCTTGCCGGCGCCGCGCGCGGCGATGCCGGTGGCGGCCAGCAGCGGGACGTTCTGGTTGGACTCGATGGTCTTGATGGCGGGCTTTTCGCTGGCGGCGATCATGCGATCGGCGAAGTCGTCGTGGCCGATGCCGTTGAGCACGATTACGTCCAGGGTGCCGATGCGCTTGATGTCTTCGGCGCGCGGCTCGTAGGCATGCGGGTTGAAGCCTGCCGGAATCAGCGGCACCACTTCAGCCTTGTCGCCGACGATATTGCTCACGTAGCTGTAGTAGGGGTGCAGGGTGATGCCGATGCGCAGCGGTTTGCCGCTGTCGGCCAGGGCCAATGCCGGGAGCAGGCAGGCCAGGAGAAAGGCGAGGGCGGAGCGGAGCATGGCGCGGTCCTTGGGTTCAGTGACGGTGTTCGCGGGTGACCCCGGCGTCGTAGTGGCTGACGATTTCCTGCCAGCCGGCGGCGATCAGCGCGGCCTGGCCAAGATCGTCGGGGGCCCGGGTGCTGCGGTCGCGGCGCAGCCACACCTGGGCCGGTGCGGTGTCGGCCTGCGGCAGGATCAACAGGAAGCTGCCGGCAACGTCGGCGTCCTGGCTCGAGCCCAGGTAGGCGCCACTGGCCAGCCACTGCCACTGATGGCGGCCCCGGCTGGCACTGCTGGTGTCGTCGACGAAGGGCGGCAGCGCATCATCGGCCAGTGCCTGCACCGCGGGCGCCTGGCCGTTTTCCTGGCGCAGGGCGAGGATTTCCTCGGTGGCCACGTGCAGGTCGGTGTAGACGCCCTGTTCGGCGGCGTTGAGGTCGCGGCGAGCGTCGATCTGGTGGCTGGCGATGGGCTGTTCGTCGACCCGTTCACCGCGCAGCCCGACCACGGTCGCGGCGAGGGCGGCGATCAGCGCGGCGGCCAGCAGCACATAGAGGGTTTCGTGCCCGGCGCCGGCTGGGCGGATGACTTGGGCGCGGCTCATGGCGAGCCTATATCGGCATGGTCGACTTCCACCACGTGGCCGGGGCCGGCGTCGAACAGCACGTAGAACTCGCCGTCGGGGCGCTTGAAGGTGAGGGTCGAGTCGTCGCCAAGCTTGCCGCCGACCAGCACTTGCTCGTCGTAGCCGATCACATCCAGCGTCACGCCCGGCGCGCCGCTACCGTCGGAGAAGCCGCCGGTGCACTTGATCTGATCGCCCGCCACCGGTACGCAGTCGCACATCGGGTTGTGCGCCAATGCCGGCAGGGCGGTGAAGGTCAGCAGGGGCAGGGCAAGCCTGCGCAACAGGTGTTTCATCATTTGCCTCCTTGTTTCTCGAGCCAGGCGACAGTGGCCGGCGATGCCTTGGCCAGCGGTACGGATGCCTGGTGCATGCTGCCGTCCCAGCCTTCGATGGTGATCCAGATCTCGGCGTCTGGGCGGGTGCGGGGCGGGATCGGCAGCGAGGTGCTCATGCGGTAGGGCGAGCCGAAGAAGATCGAGCCGGCGGCGCGCAGGTTGCGCGGCTTGCCGATGCGCAGGTAGATGGCCTTGGCGCCTTCGGTGCAGGTTTGGCAGAGCGCGGCGTTGAACACCTTGAAGTGCCCGGCCGGGCCGTCCGCACGTGGCGCTTCGTCGCGCAGCTCGGCCAGGTCCAGGCGCCAGCGGTCGACCTGGATGTCCTTGACCACGTTGGCGCCCAGGCCGCTGTCACCGCGGAACAAGCTGGCATCGGCGAAGTACTTGGGCATGAAGCCCAGCGGGATGAGGATCAGCAGGATGTTGAAGTGGAAGCGCCATTTCAACCACCACTGCTTCAGGCCGCTGGGCGGCAGGGTCTGGGTCTGGCTCATGGCTGGGCCTCCACGGGGGTGTCTTCATGCCTGCGCACGCGCGCCGGGCGCTCGCTGCGCTTGAGCGCCGCGGCGGTGGCCTGGGCGGTGCGCTTGGTCCAGATCAGCAGGCCACTGAGCACCATCAGGGTGAGCACCAGGCCGAAGAAGAACCAGATCAGCTTGATCGGCAGGCCACCGAAGTCGCCGGTGTGCAGCGGGCGCATGGATTCGGTGACGAACTCCAGGGTCGAGCGATCGCCGAGCAGGAACTGGCTGTCGACGTTGCGGGTGTACGGGTTGACCTCGGCGGTCTGGAACATCAGCGGATACCAGCCTCGTCCGCCCATGCTGATATGGCTGTAGGCGGTGGCCGGCAGGGTGATGAAACTGATGTCCAGGCCCGGGATGGCCTCCTGGGCGATGCGGGCGGCCTCGTCCAGGTCGATGCGCGGCACCGGATTGCCGTCCGGGCTCTGTGGCACTTGTTCGCGGGCGATGACCGGCACGATCGGCTCGGTGGAAATGGTGACGTGGTTGTCGCCGAGAATGGCCTGGATCAGGAACCAGGTGCCGGTGATCGAAATCACCGCGATGAACCAGATCGACCACACCCCGGCCAGGCGGTGCAGGTCGCCCCAGAAGATTCGCGAGCCATGCTGGGTGCGCACTGGCTTGAAGAACCCGCGCCAGAATTTCTTGTACACCACAAGCCCTGTGACCAGCGAGGCGAGCATTGGCAGGCCGAGCAACGACACCAGGTACCAGCCCCAGCTATAGCCGTTGGTGAACGGCACCAGCCACCAGCCGTGCAGGGCGCGGGTAAAGGCCTGGAAGTTGAAGTCGGGGGTCTTGCCCTGGATGGCGCCGGTATAGGGGTTGACGTAGAGCGTCGGCGACGTGCCGTCGGGATAGGTGACTGCGGCCTCGAGGGCGAAGTGCGAGCCATCCGGCTGGCTGATGAAGCGCACCGCCATGTCCGGTTCGGCCTTGTTCAGCGCACTCAAGACCTGCTGGAAGCTTAGCCGCTCGGCGTTGTCGTCCGGTTGGCTGGCACGCACGTCGGGGTTCGCCAGCCAGACGATCTCCTGGCTGACCACCGCGAGCATGCCGGTGAAACAGACGATCAGGACAAAGAACCAGATCGGCAGTGCAAGCCAGCTGTGGACCAGGAACCACAGCTTGGACTTGGATTTTTTAGTTTGTCGGGCCATCAGTCGTTCTTCTGAGGAAAATTGCGGTCGAGTTTCATCTCAACCTTGAAGGCTGCATCTAATAGGACGAATGAGAATCAGAAACCTGAAGCCTCAAATGAAAGCAAATGTTTCAAGCCAGCCCCACTCCCGCTCCCGCTCCCGCTCCCGCTTTTGCTCTTGCTTCTAAGCGCGCGATATCCCAGGCGCCACCAATCGCGACCTCAGGAGGCCGAGCAGAGGCGTCTGTAGGGCCCTGGCGCGCAGCGCCCTTCGGCGTCCCGCCGAAGTCGCGAGATGTAGACTTGCGCAGCAAGTCGGAGTCCGCGAAGGCCCGGAAGGCGCCGGCGCGAGGGAACCCCGGAGCGCAGCGCAGGGGCCGTATGTGGGAGCAAGCGGTTTTTGCCTACTTTTTTCCAAGAAAAAAAGTAGGTCGCCGTAAAGGCGAAAAGGTGAATCCGCGTCGTCACAGAAATCGGATATTCACCCGCCACGAGCACCCCCATCGCCGCTAAAAGCTCCCCCCACACCCCCCCAAAAACCTAACTTTTTGCAAGATGTATCCGTTTCGTAGGGATAGCCGGGCCCCGCCCGATACCCCACCCGTACGGAAGCAATCTGATGAATGCCGAGAAGTCCCTGCAACTGGCCCGCCGTTTCATTGAACTGCCGCTGGAAAAGCGCCGCGTGTTCCTCGAGACCCTGGCCAAGGAGGGCATCGACTTTTCCCAGTTCCCCATCCCCGCCGGTGTCGAGGCCCCAGACCGCCAGGCGCTGTCCTACGCCCAGCAACGCATGTGGGTGCTCTGGCAAATGGACCCCCAGAGCGGCGCCTACAACCTCCCAGGCGCCGTACGCCTGCTAGGCCAGCTGAACGAAGCCGCCCTGGAGCAGGCCTTCGCCACCGTACTGGCCCGTCACCAAAGCCTGACCACCGTCTTCGAACCCCAGGCCGATGATCGCCTGGAGCAGGTCCACCGCCCGCTCGCGCGCGTGAACATCGAGCGCGTCGACCTGCGCAACCTCGCCGCCGACCAGCGTGAGGCACAGGTCCGTGCCGAAGCCGAGGCCGAGTCGCTACGCCCGTTCGACCTGGCGCAAGGCCCACTGCTGCGGGTGCGCCTGCTGCACCTCGATGCGCAGGAGCACGTACTACTGCTGACCCTGCACCACATCGTTTCCGACGGCTGGTCGATGAATGTGCTGATCGATGAGTTCAGCCGCGCCTATGACGCCTTTGCTGCAGGCCAGGCACCGCAGTTGCCAGCACTGCCCATCCAGTACGTCGACTACGCCCTGTGGCAGCGCCGCTGGCTCGAAGCGGGCGAGATGGAGCGCCAGTTGCAGTACTGGCAGGCCCAGCTGGGCGAGGAGCAGCCGGTGCTGGAGCTGCCGCTGGACCACGCGCGCCCGGCCACTCCCAGCTTCAGCGGCAGCCGCCAGTCATTCCCGCTCGACGCGGCACTGACCGAGCAGGTGCGCGGTTTTGCCCGCCAGCACAACCTGTCGCTGTTCATGGTCCTGCTCGCCAGTTTCGGCATGCTCCTGCAACGCTACACCGGCCAAAGCGACCTGCGCATCGGCAGCCCGGTGGCCAACCGCAACCGCGCCGAGGTCGAGGGGCTGATCGGGCTGTTCGTCAACACCCAGGTGCTGCGCCTGCAGCCACAAGCGCAACAGGACGTGCTGGGTTATCTGCAAGCGGTACGTCAGACCGTGCTGGGCGCCCAGGCGCACCAGGACCTGCCGTTCGAGCGCCTGGTCGAGGCGCTCAAGGTCGAGCGCAGCCTCAGCCACGCACCGCTGTTCCAGGTGATGTACAACCACCAGCCGCAGGTCGCCGACCTGACCACCGTCACCCTGGCGTCCGGCCTGCAACTGGCGCCGCTGCAATGGCGCAGCCGCACCACCCAGTTCGACCTCAGCCTCGACACCTACGAGCAAGGTGGCGTGCTGCACGCGGCCTTCACCTATGCCAGCGACCTGTTCGACGGCGCCACCATCAAGCGCATGGCCCGGCACTGGCAGGCCCTGCTTCGAGGCCTGGTCGAGCAGCCGCAGCAAGCGCTGTGGCAGGTGCCGATGCTCGATGACGCCAGCCTTGCCACCGTGCTCCAGGACTGGAACGCTACGGCCCGTGACTACCCGCTCGAACGCCCGGTGCACCAGCTGTTCGAAGACCAGGCACGCCGCGCGCCGCAGGCCCCGGCCCTGGTGTTTGGCGAGCATGCGCTCAGCTACGCCCAGCTCGACGCCCGCGCCAACCAGTTGGCCCACTACCTGCGCGCCCAGGGCGCCCGGGGCGACAGCCTGGTCGGCATCAGCGTGCAGCGCAACGTCGAAATGGTGGTGGGGCTGCTGGGCATCCTCAAGGCCGGTGCTGCCTATGTGCCGCTGGATCCGGAGTACCCCGCAGAACGCCTGGCCTACATGATCGAGGACAGCGGCATCGACCTGCTGCTGACCCAGCAGGCACTGCTCGACAGCCTGCCGCTGCCCCAGGGTGTGCAGTGCGTGGCGCTCGACCAGTTGCTGCTCGACGAGCAACCCACCAGCGCCCCGTTGGTGGATATCGACCCCGAGCAACTGGCCTACGTCATCTACACCTCCGGCTCCACCGGGCGGCCGAAGGGCGCCGGCAACAGCCACCGGGCCCTGGCCAACCGCCTGCACTGGATGCAGGAGGCCTACGCCATCGGCGCCGACGACACCGTGCTGCAGAAGACCCCCTTCAGTTTCGACGTGTCGGTGTGGGAGTTCTTCTGGCCGCTGATGACTGGCGCGCGCCTGGCGGTGGCCGCGCCGGGTGAACATCGCGATCCGGCACGCTTGATCGAGACCATCCGCCGCTTCCAGGTCAGCACCCTGCATTTCGTGCCGTCGATGCTCCAGGCGTTCATCCACGAGCCGGGTGTCGAAGCGTGCAGTAGCCTGCGGCGTATCGTCTGCAGCGGTGAGGCCCTGCCGGTGGATGCCCAGTTGCAGGTGTTCGCCCGCCTGCCGGGCGCAGCCCTGTACAACCTGTATGGCCCGACCGAGGCGGCCATCGACGTCACCCATTGGACCTGCCGCGACGAAGGCCGGGACAGCGTGCCGATCGGCCTGCCGATCGCCAACCTGCGCACCTATGTGCTCGACGCCGGCCTCGAGCCGGTTGCCACCGGTGTTTCCGGCGAGCTCTACCTGGGCGGTGTCGGCTTGGCCCGGGGCTACCATCGCCGCCCGAGCCTGACCGCCGAGCGCTTCGTCGCCGATCCTTTCGTTTCTGGCCAGCGCCTGTATCGCACCGGCGACCGTGTGCGCCAGCGCCACGATGGCGTGATCGAATACCTCGGCCGCTTCGACCATCAGGTGAAGATTCGCGGCCTGCGCATCGAGCTGGGCGAGATCGAGGCGCGCCTGGCCCAGCATGAGTGGGTACGTGAGGCCGTGGTGCTGGCGCTGGACGGCAAGCAGCTGGTGGCCTACCTGGTACTCAACGAGCAGCCCGATGGCTGGCAGCAGGGCCTCAAGGACTGGCTGTTGCAGGCGCTGCCCGAGTTCATGGTGCCCACCCACCTGATGCCGCTCGACCGCCTGCCGCTGACGCCCAACGGCAAGCTCGACCGCAAGGCGCTGCCACAGCCCGATGCGGCGCCACGCGGCGCCTATGTCGCCGCGCAAACGCCGGTGCAGCAGATTCTGGCGCAGGTCTGGAGCGAGTTGCTCGGGGTCGAACAGGTCGGCCTGGACGACAACTTCTTCGAACTGGGCGGCGACTCGATCATCGCCATCCAGGTGGTCAGCCGCGCCCGACGCCAAGGCTTGCAGTTCAGCCCGCGTGACCTGTTCCAGTTCCAGACCCTGCGCGGCCTGGCTGGCGCTGCCGGGCGTGCGACGCAGGTGCAGGCCGAGCAGGGTGCGGTGCAGGGCCCGGCGCTGCTGACCCCCATCCAGCGCGCCTTCTTCGAGCAGGCGGTGCCTGCACGGGCGCACTGGAACCAGTCGCTGCTGCTGACGCCGCGCCAGACCCTGGACGCTGGTCGCCTGCAGCAGGCGCTGGTGCGCCTGGTCGAGCAACATGACGCCCTGCGCCTGCGCTTCCAGTTGCGCGATGGCCACTGGCAAGCCGAGCACGGTGCGCTGCCCGCCGGGCTGCTGCGCGAAGAGACGGCCGCCGACGCCCAGGCGCTGGCGACGCTCTGCGACGCCACCCAGCGTAGCCTCGACCTGGCCGATGGGCCGCTGCTGCGCGCGGTACTGGTGCAAATGGCCGATGGCAGCCAGCGCTTGCTGCTGGTGATCCACCACCTGGTGGTCGACGGCGTGTCCTGGCGCGTGCTGCTCGAAGACTTGCAGCACGCCTACACGCAGCAGCCGCTGCCCGCCAAGACCAGCGCCTGGCAGGCCTGGGCCGCGCGGCTGCCTGCCCTGGCCGCGCAACAGGCCGGCGAGCTGGACTACTGGCGCGCCCAGCGTGTCGACCACGAGCTGCCGTGCGACATGCCCCAGGGCGCCGCGCTCAACCGCCACGGCCGCACCCTGGAAACGCGCCTGGACGCCGAGCTGACCCGTCAGTTGCTGCAGCTTGCCCCGGCCGCCTACCGCACACAGATCAACGACCTGCTGCTGACGGCGCTGGCCCGGGTGGTCGCGCGCTGGAGCGCGCAGCAGGCGGTGCTGGTGCAACTGGAAGGGCACGGTCGCGAAGAGGTGTTCGAGGATGTCGACCTGTCGCGCACCGTGGGCTGGTTCACCACGCTGTTCCCTGTGCGCCTGAGCGTCAGTGACGATGTGGGCGCCTCGATCAAGGCGGTCAAGGAGCAGTTGCGCGCGGTGCCGGGCAAGGGGCTGGGCTACGGCCTGCTGCGCTACCTGGGCGATGAGGCCCAGCGCCAGGCGCTCGACCAGGCCACGCCTGCGCGTATCACCTTCAACTATCTGGGGCAGTTCGACCAGCAGTTCGATGCCCAGGCACTCTGGGCGCCCGCCACCGAGCGCAGCGGCCAGGCCCAGGACCCCGAGGCCCCCTTGGCCAACTGGCTGACCCTGGAAAGCCAGGTCTATGCCGGCGAGCTGTCGCTGCGCTGGGGCTACAGCGGCCAGATGTACCATGACGCCACTGTCGAAGGCCTGGCCCAGGCCTACAACGACGAGCTGGCACAACTGATCGCCCACTGCCTGCAAACCCCGGCCGGCCAGGCGACGCCGTCCGACTTCCCGCTCGCACGCATCGACCAGGCGCAGCTCGACGCGCTGCCAGTCGCTGCCAGCGCTATCGAAGCTCTCTATCCGCTGTCGCCGATGCAGCAGGGCATGTTCTTCCACGCCCAGTACGAGCCCGGGGCCGGTGCCTACATCAACCAGCTGCGCCTGGATATCCAGGGGCTGGAACCCGCGCGTTTGCGTGAGGCCTGGAGCGAGGCAATGGCGCGCCACGAGATCCTGCGTGCCAGCGTGCATTGGGAGGGCTTGAGCGAGGCGCATCTGTTGGTGCAGCGCCATCTCGACTTGCCGCTGCAGGTACTGGAGGGCGTGCACGACCTCGATGCCCTGGCCGCCGCCGAACGCCTTCGCGGCTTCGATCTGCGCCAGGCGCCGCTGTTCCGCCTGCAACTGGTGGCACTGCAGGGCGGTGGCTGGCACCTGATCTACACCAGCCATCACATCCTCATGGATGGCTGGAGCAATGCCAGCCTGCTGGCCCAGGTGATCCAGACCTACGCCGGGCAACCGGTGGCTGCCGCCAGCGGGCGTTTCAGCGACTACCTGGGCTGGTTGCAGCGCCAGCCTGTCGATGCTGGCGAGCGTTTCTGGAAGGCCGCGCTGGCGCCGTTGCAGGGACCGACCTTGCTGGCCTCGGCGTTGCGGCGGGCGCAAGGGCAGGGCAGTGGCGAGCACCTGCATGTGTTCGACGGCGCCTTCGCCGAGCGCCTTGGCCAGTTCGCCCGCCAGCGCAAAGTGACCCTCAACACCCTGTTCCAGGCGGCCTGGGGCCTGGTACTGCAACGTCACACCGGCCAGGCCTGCGTGGCGTTCGGCGCGACCGTCAGCGGGCGCTCGGCGCCGTTGCCCGGGATCGAGGAGCAACTGGGGCTGTTCATCAACACTCTGCCGGTCCTGTGCAGCGCAGCACCTGGCCAGTCGGTCGGCGAGGCCCTGGAAACCCTGCAGGCGTTCAACCTCGACCTGCGCGAGTTCGAGCACGTGCCGCTGTACAAGGTCCAGGGTTGGGCCGGCCAGCAGGGCGGTGTGCTGTTCGACACCTTGATGGTGTTCGAGAACTTCCCGGTGGCTGAGGCCCTGCGTGATGGCGCGCCAGCCGGGTTGCAGGTGGGCGCGCTGCGCAATCACGAGCGCACCCATTATCCGCTGACCCTCGGCATCGAGCTGGGTGCGCGATTGAGCGTGGAGTTCGCCTACGACCTGGCGCACTTCGATGCTGCGCAGGTCGAGCAGTTGTGCGCCGCTTTCTGCCAGGCGCTCGAGCAGATGCTCGAGCAGCCCTCGGCCGCGCTGGGCAGCCTGCGGCTGCTGGATGACACCACGCAGCAGGCGGTGTTGGCGCACAGCCAGGGCGAAGCGATCGACCTGTCGGCCACGCCGCTGGTGCACCAGCGCATCGCCGCCCAGGCCGCGCGCACCCCCGACGCCCTGGCCGTGTCGTGCGAGGGCCGCTCGCTCAGCCATGGCCAACTCAACCGCCAGGCCAACCGCCTGGCGCACCTGCTCATCGCCCAGGGCATGGGCCCGGGCAAACGTATCGGCCTGGCCCTGCGCCGCAGCCCGCAACTGATCGTCAGCCTGCTGGCGGTGCTCAAGAGTGGCGCAGCCTATGTGCCGCTTGACCCGGCCTACCCGGATGAGCGCCTGCGCTACATGATCGAAGACAGCCAGCTCGACTTGCTGCTGTGCGACGACGGCCTGTTGCAGGGCCTGAGCCTGCCACCCCAGGTGCCGCGCCTGGTGACCGGCGAGCTGGCGCTGGACGCGCAGCCCGAGCATGACCCGCTCGTGCAGCCTCACGCCCAGGACCTGGCATACGTGATCTACACCTCCGGCTCCACCGGCCGGCCCAAGGGCGTCGCCATCAGCCATGCCGCCCTGCGCGAGTTCTGCCAGAGCGGTGCGCAGTATTCGCACCTGAGCGCCAACGACCGCGTGCTGCAGTTCGCCACGTTCAGCTTCGACGGCTTCGTCGAGCAGTGCTATCCGCCGCTGGCACTGGGGGCGGCGCTGGTGATGCGGGGCGAGTCGCTGTGGGATGTGCAGCAGTTGGCCGAGCACATCGTGCAGCACGAGGTCACCTTGGCCGACCTACCAGCGGCCTACTGGTACCTGCTGGCCAAAGAGTGCGCCGCGCAGCCGGGCCGTGGCCTGGGCGCACTGCGCCAGGTGCACGTCGGCGGCGAGGCGATGTCGGTGGAAGGGCTGCGCCTGTGGCACGCAGCAGGCCTGGGTGAGGTCGCGCTGATCAACACCTATGGTCCGACCGAGGCCACCGTGGTCTCAAGCGTGCATGCCTGCCGCCTGGGCGATGCCAGCGACAGCCACGGCGTGCCGATTGGCCGGGCCATTGCTGGCCGTGCCCTCTATGTGCTCGACGGCGCTGGCGAGCTGTTGCCGGCCGGCGCGGTCGGTGAGTTGTGCATCGCCGCCCCGGCCTGTCTGGCCCAGCAGTATTACCAGCGTCCGGGCCTCACGGCCGAACGCTTCCTGCCCGACCCGTTCGCCCGCGAGCCGGGCGCACGGCTTTATCGCAGTGGCGACCTGGCCTGCTACAACGCCGAAGGGGTGCTGGAGTATGTCGGGCGCATCGATCACCAGGTGAAGATTCGCGGCATGCGCATCGAAATGGGCGAGATCGAAGCCTGCCTGCAGGCCCAGCCGGGAGTGCGCGCCGCCGCGCTGATCGCCCAACCGACCGGCCAGGGTGCGCAGTTGGTGGCCTTCGTCGTGCCGGTTGCCAGCGAGGCAGTGCAGGGCGATGCGCGCACGGCCTTCGTCGCCGCGCTGCGCGACGCGTTGCGCCAGTCGCTGCCGGAGTTCATGGTGCCGGCGCACCTCGTCGTGCTGGACCAGTTGCCGCTGAACAACAACGGCAAGCTCGACCGCGCAGCCTTGCCGCTGCCCGAGGCGGACGCTACCCGCGCGGCCTACATCGCCCCGCGCAATGCCTTGCAGGCGGCGCTGGCGGACATCTGGGCCCAGGTGCTGGACGTGCCGCAGATCGGCCTGGCCGATCACTTCTTCGAGCGTGGCGGGCATTCGCTGCTGGCCATGCAGGTGGTGGTGCGCATCCGCCAGCAGTTGCAGCGCGAGGTGCCGGTGCGGGTGCTGTTCCAGGCGCCGGTGCTTGAGGCGTTCGCCGAGGCCTGCCAGGCCCAGGCCGCTGAGGCGGGGCCTGCGTTGGTCAGTGTGGGCCATGACCAACCGCTGGCATTGTCCTATGCCCAGGAGCGCCAGTGGTTCCTGTGGCAACTGGAGCCGCACAGTGCGTCCTATCACATTCCGGCAGCGCTGCGTCTGCGCGGCGCGCTGGATTGCGACGCCCTGGCGCGCAGCGTGCAGGACCTGGTGGATCGCCATGCCTCGCTGCGCACCGCGTTCGTCGAAGAGGACGGCGAGGTCCGCCAGGTCATCGCCCCGGCGCTGACCTTCGCGATCGACTACCAGGCCATGGAGGGGCAGGCCGACGAGGCGGCCATCCGCCGCGAAGTGCAGCGCGAGATTCGCCGCCCGTTCGACCTGTTCCAGGCGCCGTTGCTGCGGGTTCGCGTGCTGGAGCTGGGCGAACAGGACCATGTGTTGGTGATGACCCAGCACCACATCGTCTCCGACGGCTGGTCGATGCAACTGCTGGTCGAACAGTGGCAGGCGCGCTACCTCGCCCATTGCCGTGGCGAGGCCGCGGCACTCGAGCCCCTGGCCTTGCAGTACGCCGACTTCGCCCAGTGGCAACGCCAATGGCTGGAGGCGGGCGAGGGCGCCCGGCAACTGGCCTACTGGCGTGAACAACTGGGCGACGAGCAGCCCGTGCTGGAACTGCCGTTCGACCGCCCGCGACCTGCCGAGCAGAGCCAGCGCGGTGCGCGCCTGGACCTGAGCCTGGCCGAGCCGCTGGTGGCAGCGCTGCGCGAGCAGGCCAGCGCCCAGGGCGTGACCCTGTTCGTCTACCTGTTGGCCTCGTTCCAGGCCTTGCTGCACCGCTACAGCGGCCAGTCCGATATCCGCGTCGGCGTACCGGTGGCCAACCGCACCCGGGCCGAGACCGAGTCGATGGTCGGCTTCTTCGTCAACACCCAGGTGCTGCGCGCCCAGGTCGATGGCGCGGCCGGTTTCGATCAACTGCTGCAACAGGTACGCCAGGCCGTACTCGGCGCCCAGGCCCACCAGGACCTACCGTTCGAGCAACTGGTCGACGCCCTGCAGCCCCAGCGCAGCCTGAGCTACAGCCCGCTGTTCCAGGTCATGCACAACCACCAGGTGACGCCTGCCACCGCAACCTCCCTGCAAGGCCTGGCGCTCGAGCCGCTGAGCTGGGACAGCGGCACCGCGCAGTTCGACCTGAGCCTGGACACCACTGAGGTCGAGGCGCGCATCGAAGTGTCGCTGACCTACGCCACCGACCTGTTCGACCACGCCACCATCGAGCGTCTGGCCGACCATTGGCAGCACCTGCTGCAGGCCGTGGTGCACGACCCGCTGTGCCCATTGGCGCGCTTGCCGCTGCTGGCCGCCGACGAACAGCAGCGCATGCTTCAGACCTGGAACTCGGCAGCGCTGCCGCCTGCGACCCACGCCAGCCTGCACGGTCTGATCCAGGCCCGCGCCGCGCAGGCCCCCGAGGCCCTGGCGCTGATCTGCGGTGAGCGCGAGCTGAGCTATCACGAGCTCGACACGCAGGCCAACCGCCTGGCCCATCGCCTGCGTGCCCTGGGTGTCGGCCCGGAAGTGCGGGTCGGCGTGGCCTTGCCGCGCAGCGCCGAGCTGGTGGTAGCCCTGCTGGCGGTGCTCAAGGCCGGTGGCGCCTATGTGCCGCTGGACCTGGCCTACCCGCGCGAGCGCCTGGCGCACATGCTCGGCGACAGCCAGGCGCACCTGCTGCTGACTCAGGCCGACCAGGCCGCACAGTTGGCGTCGGTGATCAGCGAAGGCCAGTCGCTGCTGTTGCTCGACGACGACCCGCAGTTGGCGCTGCAACCCACCCATGCGCCGGTCCAGCATGACGATGCCGAGCACCTGGCGTACGTGATCTACACCTCCGGCTCCACCGGCCTGCCCAAGGGCGTGGCGATCACCCATGGCAATGCCGTGGCGCTGGTGCGATGGGCCCAGGGGCTGTACAGCCAGGACGATCTGCAAGGCGTGCTGGCGAGCACCTCGATCTGCTTCGACCTGTCGGTCTGGGAGCTGTTCGTGACCCTGGCCGGCGGCGGCCATTTCATTCTCGCCGACAACGCCCTGGCGCTGCCGGAACTGCCTGCGCGCGAGCGCGTGACCCTTATCAACACAGTGCCCTCGGCGATCGCCGCGCTGCTGCAGGCCGGGGCGATTCCGCCCAGTGTGCGCACCATCAACCTGGCGGGCGAGCCGCTGAAGCAGTCGCTGGTCGATGCGCTGTATGCGCTGCCGGGCGTCGAACGCGTGCACGACCTCTACGGGCCGTCCGAAGACACCACCTATTCGACCTGCGTGCTGCGCCAGGCCAACGGCCGGGCCAGCATTGGCCGGCCGCTGCCGGGCACCTGCGCCTATGTGCTGGATGGCCACCTGCAGCCGCAGCCGGTGGGTGTGGCGGGCGAGCTGTACCTGGCCGGCGAGGGCCTGGCGCGCGGTTACCTGCGCCGGCCTGGGCTGAGTGCCGAACGCTTCGTCGCCGACCCGTTCACCGGTGAAGGCGGGCGCATGTACCGCACTGGCGACCTGGTGCGTTACCGCGAAGACGCGTCGATCGAATACCTGGGGCGTATCGACCATCAGGTCAAGGTGCGTGGTTTCCGTATCGAGCTGGGTGAGATCGAGGCACGCCTGCTGGCGCACCCCGAGGTGCGTGAGGTGGCGGTGGTCGCCCGTCAGGGCGAACTGGGGACGCAACTGGTGGGCTATGTCGCTGCTGCGGCATTGCTCGATGATGCCGAGCCGCTCAAGGCCTGGCTCAAGCAGACCCTGCCGGACTACATGGTGCCGACCCACTGGCTGTTCCTCGAACGCCTGCCGCTGACCCCCAACGGCAAGCTCGACCGCAAGGCACTGCCAGCGCCGCAGGCCAGTGCTCCGGCACGCCAGGTGGCACCGCGCAGCGTGCTGGAAAAACGCCTGGTGACGATCTGGGAGGAGGTGCTGAAGGTTTCGCCGATTGGCGTGACCGACAACTTCTTCGAGCTGGGCGGCGACTCGATCATCTCGATCCAGGTGGTCAGCCGGGCGCGTCAGGCGGGCATTCGCTTCACACCCAAGGCGCTGTTCCAGCACCAGACCGTTCAAGGGCTTGCGACCGTTGCCCAGGAAGGCGAGGGTGCGCAACTGATCGAGCAGGGCCCGCTCAGTGGCGAGATGCCGCTGCTGCCGATCCAGCAGGCGTTCTTCGATACCGACATCCCCGAGCGTCACCACTGGAACCAGTCGGTGCTGCTCAAGCCTGCCCAGCCGCTGCACGCGGGTTACCTGGAGCAGGCGTTGCAGGCGCTGGTCGCGCACCACGATGCGCTGCGCCTGAGCTTCACTGAAGGCGAGGCCGGCTGGCAGGCGCAGTATCGCCCGCTCGGCGAGCAGCCAACCGAGCTGCTGTGGCAGCGCACCCTGAACACTGCCGACGAACTGGAAGCCCTGGCCGAATCGGCCCAGCGCAGCCTGTCGCTGGGCGATGGCCCGCTGCTGCGCGCCGTGCTGGCCGACCTGTCAGACGGCAGCCAGCGCCTGCTGCTGGTGATCCATCACCTGGCGGTGGACGGCGTATCGTGGCGCATCCTGTTCGAAGACCTGCAACTGGCCTTCGAGCAACTGAGCAGCGGCAAGCCTCTGGCCCTGCCGGGCAAGACCAGCTCGCAGCGCGACTGGGCCGAGCAATTGCGTCGTTACGCCGTCGAGCACAGCGCTGAGCTCGGCTACTGGCAGCAACGCCTGCAGGGTGCCGCCGAGTTGCCGTGCGCCGCACCAACGGCGGTGCTGGACAACGCCCATGCGGCGATGGTCCATACGCGCCTGGACAAAACCACCACCCAGCGCCTGTTGCAGGAAGCGCCCGCCGCCTATCGCACCCAGGTCAACGACCTGCTGCTGACCGCCCTGGCCCGTACCCTGTGCCGCTGGAGCGGGCAGGGCAGCGTGCTGGTGGAGCTCGAAGGCCATGGCCGCGAAGAGCTCGCCGAGCACCTCGACCTGACCCGCACCGTGGGCTGGTTCACCAGCGTGTTCCCGGTGTGCCTGACCCCGGCCGAAGCGCTGGGCGACTCGCTCAAGCAGATCAAGGAGCAGTTGCGTGGGGTGCCCAGCAAAGGGCTGGGCTTCGGCGCCTTGCGCCGCTTCGCTGACGCCTCGACCCGTGAAGCGTTGCAGGCCTTGCCGGTGGCACGGGTGACCTTCAACTACCTGGGCCAGTTCGATGGCAGCTTCCAGGCCGACGACGGCGCGCTGTTCAGCCCGAGCGGCGAGGCCAGCGGTGCCGAGCAGAGCGCGCAGGCGCCGCTGGCCAACTGGCTGGGCATCAACGGCCAGGTGTACGACGGCGAACTGGACCTGAGCTGGACCTACAGCACGCAGATGTTCGACCACGCCACCCTGCAGGCCCTGGCCAGCGATTTCGCCGAGCAGTTGCAGGCTCTGGTCGAGCATTGCTGCCAGCCCGGACAAGCGGGCGTGACGCCCTCGGACTTCCCGCTCTACCCGCTGGCCCAGGCGCAACTGGATGCGCTGCCGGTCGCCGCGCGGCAGATCGAAGACATCGTGCCGTTGTCGCCGATGCAGCAGGGCATGCTGTTCCACAGCCTGTACCAGCAGGACGCCAGCGACTACGTGAACCAGATGCGGGTGGACATCGACGGCCTGGACCCTGCGCGTTTCCGCGAGGCCTGGCAGCAGGCGCTGGACGCCCACGACAGCCTGCGCAGCGTGTTCCTCTGGCAGGGCGATGTGGAGCGTCCGCTGCAGCTTGTGCACAAGCAGGTCGAGGTGCCGTTCCGCGTGCTTGATGTGCGCGGCGACCAGGACCCGCCCGCCGCCCTCGACCGCCTGGCGGCCGAGGAACAGGCCCAGGGCTTCGACCTGGCCCGTGCGCCGCTGCTGCGCCTGGTGCTGGTGCGTACGGCTGATGACCGTCATCACCTGATCTACACCCACCACCACATCCTGCTCGACGGCTGGAGCAATTCGCAGCTGCTGGGCGAGGTGCTGCAGCGCTACGCCGCGCGCCGCGAGGTCGGCCATGTTGGCCGCTACCGCGATTACCTGGCCTGGCTGCAGGCCCAGGATACCGGGTTGAGCGAGCGTTTCTGGACCGAGCAACTGAGTGTGCTCGAGGCCCCGACCCGGCTGGCCCAGGCCTTCGTGCGCAGCGAACCTGTGGCGCAAGCGCCGTTTGGTGACCACTACCAGCAGTTCGATGCCGCGTTCACCCAGCGCCTGGGCGAGTTGGCGCGCCGTCACAAGGTGACCGTCAACACCCTGCTGCAGGGCGCCTGGCTGATCCTCCTGCAGCGCTACACCGGTCAGCAGGCGCTGTGTTTCGGCGCCACCGTCTCGGGGCGTCCGGCGGACATCGTCGGTATCGAGCGCCAGGTCGGGCTGTTCATCAACACCCTGCCGGTGGCGGCGCAGGTGCGTGCCGAGCAGGCGCTGGGCGAGTGGCTCGGTGAGCTGCAGCAGCACAACCTGGCCCTGCGCGAGCACGAGCACACCGCGCTGTACGATATCCAGCGCTGGGCCGGGCAGGGCGGCGAGGCGCTGTTCGACACCCTGGTGGTGTTCGAGAACTACCCGGTGGCCGAGGCCCTGCGCCAGGCCGAGGTGCCCGCCCTGGGCTTCGGCGCCATCGACAGCCACGAGCGCACCAACTACCCGCTGACCCTGGCCATCGCCCTGGAGCAGACCCTGCAGGTGCACTACAGCTACCTGCGCGAAGCGTTCGACGATGCGCGCATCGTGCAGATCGCCGGGCACCTGCGCCAGGTCCTCGAGCAACTGCTCGAGGCGGCGCCGGGCCAGGCCATTGGTGCGCTGGAGCTGATCACCGGGCAGGAGCGTGCGCAACTGGTGGAGCAGTGGAACCACGTCGATGCACGCTTCGATTCGCCACGTGCAGTGCACCAGCTGTTCGAGGCCCAGGCGCAGCGCACGCCGGAGGCGGTGGCGGTGTTGTTCGGCGAGCAGCAACTGAGTTATGCCGAGCTCGACCAGCAGGCCAACCGCCTGGCACACGGGTTGATCGAGGCAGGGCTGGGCGCCGAGGCGCTGGTGGGTGTGGCGCTGGAGCGTGGCCCGCAGATGCTGGTCGCGTTGCTGGCGGTGCTCAAGGCTGGCGCAGCCTATGTGCCGCTCGACCCGGAGTACCCCGGAGAGCGCCTGGCCTACCTCATGCGGGACTCGCGCATGGCGCTGTTGCTCACCCATTCGCAGTTGCTGGCGCGCCTGCCCGCGGCGCAAGCCGTGGCGACCTTGTGCATCGACCAGTTGGCCAGCGCCGCATTGCCGAGCAGCGCGCCGCAGCGCCCGGTGCACGCCGAGGGCCTGGCCTACGTGATCTACACCTCCGGCTCAACCGGCCAGCCCAAGGGCGTCGCCGTGGCCCATGGCCCGCTGGCCATGCACTGCCTGGCGATCGGTGAGCGCTACGCCATGAGCGCGCGTGACTGCGAGCTGCACTTCATGTCGTTCGCCTTCGACGGTGCCCATGAACGCTGGCTGACCTGCCTGTTGCACGGCGGCCGCCTGCTGATTCGCGACCCGCAGCTGTGGACCGCCGAGCAGGCCTGTGCGGCCATGCACCGGCATGGCGTTACCGTTGCCGCGTTCCCGCCGGTGTACCTGCAGCAGTTGGCCGAGCACGTGCGCGAGCACGGCAACCCGCCGCCGGTGCGCATCTACTGCTTCGGTGGCGACGCGGTGCCGGAAGCCTCGTTCGAACTGGTCAAGGCCGTGCTTGCGCCTGAGCACATCATCAATGGCTATGGCCCGACCGAAACCGTGGTCACCCCGCTGATCTGGAAAGCCGACCGCGCCGAACGTTGCCAGGCGGCCTATGCGCCGATCGGCAGCCGCATCGGCAATCGCAGTGCCTATGTGCTCGACGACTCGGCGGCGCTGCTGCCCCAGGGCGTCGCGGGCGAGCTGTACCTCGGCGGCACGGGGGTGGCGCGCGGCTACCTGCACCGCGCCGCGCTCACGGCCGAGCGCTTCGTGCCGGACCCTTACGGTGTGCCGGGCGCGCGCCTGTACCGCAGTGGCGACCTGGTGCGCCAGCGCGCCGACGGTGTGGTCGACTACCTGGGACGGGTTGATCACCAGGTCAAGATCCGCGGCTTCCGCATCGAACTGGGTGAGATCGAGGCGCGCCTGCAGGCTCAGGACGGCGTGCGTGAAGCCGTGGTGCTGGCCCGTCCCGGCGTCGGTGGCCCGCAGCTGGTGGGCTACGTGCTGGCCAGCGCGCAGGGCCTGGCGCTCGGCGAGGCTAAATTGCGCGAGCAGCTCAACGTTCGTCTTAAGGAGACACTGCCGGGTTACATGGTCCCCACCTATCTGGTCTTCCTCGACGCACTGCCCCTGACACCCAACGGCAAGCTGGACCGCAAGGCCCTGCCGGCCCCGGATGCCAGCCTGATGCAACGCGACTACCGCGCGCCGCAAGGCGAGCTGGAACGCGCCATCGCCGATATCTGGGCTGCGGTGCTGAAGGTCGACCGCTTAGGGCGTGACGACAACTTCTTCGAACTGGGCGGGCATTCGCTGCTGGCGACACAAGCCACGGCAGCCGCACAGGCGCAACTGCAGGTACAGGTGCCACTGGAACTGATCTTCCAGGCCGACGACCTGCAGGGCTATGCGCAAGCGCTGGAAGGGTTGCGGACCACCGATCTCGAGCAGGATCTGAGCGATATGCATGACTTCCTCACCGAGTTGGAGACGAACTGAGATGGCTGTAATGGATAACATCGCGCTGGTTCAGCGATTCATCAGGTTGCCGCTGTCACAGCGCAGGGCCTTCCTGGAAAAGCTGGCCGGCAAGGGCCTGACCCTGGGGCAGTTGCCGATCCCGGCGGCCCGTGAAGGCCTCGATGTTATCCCGCTGTCCTACGCCCAGCAGCGCCAGTGGTTCCTCTGGCAACTGGAGCCGCACAGCAGTGCCTACCACATCCCCAGTGCCCTGCGCCTGAAAGGCACGCTGGATGTGCCAGCTCTTGCGCGCAGCTTCCAATGGTTGCTGGGGCGGCACGAGTCGTTGCGTACGCGCTTCGTCGAGACGGCCGAGGGCGTGCGCCAGGTGATCGAGCCTGCTGCGTCGGCCTTCGAGCTGCCGCTGCAGCACCTGCCGGCCGATGCCAGCGCCGATACCGAGCAGGCCGTGCGCGACTTCGTCGAAGCCCGTACCCAGGCGCTGTTCGACCTGCAGCAGGGCCCGCTGCTGCGGGTCGACCTGCTGCGTCTGGCCGATGACGACCATGTGCTGGTGATGACCCAGCACCACATCGTCTCCGACGGCTGGTCGATGCAGGTGCTGGTCGAGGAACTGGTACACGCCTATGCGGCCTTCAGCAGTGGCGGTGAACCTGCGCTGGCGACGGCATCGATCCAGTACGCCGACTACGCGATCTGGCAGCAGGCCTGGATGGAGGCAGGGGAGAGCGAGCGCCAGCTGGGCTACTGGACCGCGCGTCTGGGCGGTGAGCAGCCGGTGCTGGAGTTGCCGCTCGATCACCCGCGCCCGCAGCAGCCCAGCCATCGCGGCGAACGCCTGGCGGTGGCGCTGCCGGTCGAGTTGCAGCGAGCCCTGCGCAGCCTTGCCCAGTCGCAGGGGATGACGCCGTTCATGCTCCTGCTGGCCAGCTTCCAGTTGCTGTTGCACCGCTACAGCGGCCAGCGCGAGATCCGCGTCGGTGTGCCGGTGGCCAACCGTCAGCACCCCGACACCAAGGCGCTGATCGGCTTCTTCATCAACACCCAGGTGCTGGATGTCAGCATCGACCCGCAGAATTCCTTCCGTGAGCTGCTGCAGCAGGTGCGTGCGGCGGTGCTCGGCGCCCAGGCCCACCAGGCGCTGCCGTTCGAGCAACTGGTCGAAGCCCTGGCGCCGGAACGCAGTGCCGGGGTCAACCCACTGTTCCAGGTCATGCACAACCACCTCGGTGGCGATGGCGCCTCGGCGCTGCGCCTGCCGGGCTTGCACATCGAGGGGCTGGACGTACGCACGGTCACCGCGCAGTTCGACCTGACCCTGGACACCGCCGAGGCTGGCGAGCAGCTGTCGGCAGCCTTCACCTACGCCACCGACCTGTTCGAGCGGGCCACTGTCGAGCGCATGGCGCGGCACTGGCTGCAACTGCTCGGGCAGATGGTTGCAGCGCCGGATACGCCCCTGGTGCAGGTGCCGTTGCTCGATGCACAGGAGCGCGCGGACATCATCGCCGAGTGGAATCCACGGCCGGCCAAGTATCCCGTGCAGCAGTGCATTCACCAGCGCATCGAGGAGCAGGCGCGCCTGCGCCCCGAGGCCATCGCGGTCACACTGGATGACCGCCAGCTCAGCTACGGCCAGCTCGAAGCCCAGGCCAACCACCTGGCCCACCGCCTGCTGGCGCAGGGTGTCGGCCCTGAGGTACGGGTCGGCCTGGTGGTCGAGCGCAGCCTGGAAATGATCGTGGCCATTCTGGCCACGCTCAAGGCAGGTGCTGCCTATGTGCCCATGGACCCCAGCGCGCCAGCCCAGCGCCTGGCCTACATGATGGACGACAGCGGCATCGCCCTGCTGCTGGTGCAGCCGCACCTGGCGGCAGGTGTGCAGGGGGCCGAGGGCGTGCTCCAGCTGATGCTGGAGCCGCTGTCGCCACAGCCGCTTGCCGACCCCGGCGCGCCGCAACTGGCTTGCGACCCGCGCCAGCTCGCCTATGTCATCTACACCTCCGGTTCCACCGGCCAGCCCAAGGGCGTGCTGCTGCCCCACGACAACGTCATGCGCCTGTTCGCTGCCACCGAGCGCTGGTTCGACTTCGCTGCCGACGATGTCTGGAGCTTGTTCCACTCCTACGCCTTCGACTTCTCGGTGTGGGAGATCTTCGGCGCCCTGATGCATGGCGGGCGACTGGTGATCGTGCCGCACGAGACCTGCCGCAGCACCGAGGATTTCCATGCGCTGCTGCACCGCGAGGGCGTCACGGTACTGAACCAGACCCCTTCGGCGTTCAAGCAACTGATGCGGGTGGCCTGCACCCGTGACGCCGCCGAGCTGGGTGCCCTGCGCCAGGTGATCTTTGGTGGCGAGGCCCTGGAAGTGCAGGCGCTGCGCCCGTGGTACGAGCATTTCGCTGCGCAGGGGCCGCGCCTGGTGAACATGTACGGCATCACCGAAACCACCGTTCATGTCACCTACCGTCCGCTGAGCCCGAATGATCTCGAAGGGGCGGCCAGCAGCCCGATCGGCGAGCCGATCGACGACCTGTCCTGGTACCTGCTCGACGGCCAGCTGGAGCCGGTCGCGCCGGGATGCATCGGCGAACTGTATGTCGGCGGTGCCGGCCTTGCGCGCGGCTATCATCGCCGCAGCGACCTCAGCGCCCAGCGCTTCGTGCCCGACCTGTTCGGCAATGGTGGGCGCCTGTACCGCACCGGTGACCTGGCGCGCTATCGCAACGACGGGGTGATCGAATACGTCGGGCGTATCGACCAGCAGGTGAAGATCCGTGGTTTCCGTATCGAGCTGGGCGAGATCGAAGCCCGCTTGCTGCAACTGCCGGGCGTGCGCGAGGCGGTGGTGCTCGCTCGCGACGGCAGTGCCGGTACGCAGTTGGTGGCCTATGTGGTGGCGCAGCAGGGCAGCGGCGAGGTGTCGGCGCTGGTCGAGCGCCTGCGCAGCGGCCTCAAGGCCGACTTGCCGGAGTACATGCTGCCAGCGCATATCCTGTGCCTGGACAGCCTGCCGCTGACCCTCAACGGCAAGCTCGACCGCGCGGCGCTGCCGGCCCCGACCCTGCGCCAGGAGGATTACCAGGAGCCGCGCACGGCGCTGGAGCAGCAAGTGGCGCAAATCTGGCAGCAGGTGCTGGAGGTCGAGCGGGTCGGTCTGCAGGACGATTTCTTTGCCCTGGGCGGGCATTCGCTGCTGGCCACCCAGGTGGTGTCGCGCCTGCGTCACGGCCTGGGCCTGCAGGTGGCATTGCGCACCTTGTTCGAGCAGACCACCCTGCAGGCGTTCGTCGCCAGCCTCACGCCAAGCGCAGGCACCGCACAGCCTGCGCTGCTGCCGACAGTGCGTGGCGAGCTGGCGCCGCTGTCCTACGCCCAGGAACGCCAGTGGTTCCTCTGGCAACTCGACCCGAGCAGCAGCGCCTACAACATCCCCAGCGCCTTGCGCCTGCGCGGCGCGCTGAATGTGGCCGCTTTGCAGCGCAGCTTCGACAGCCTGCTGGCGCGTCACGAGTCGCTGCGTACCACGTTCGTCCAGGCGCCCGAGGGTGCTCAGCAGCGCATCCACGCCGCCGCACCGCTGGCGCTGCCGATCGAAACGGTCGCCGAGGCCGAATTGGCCGCACGGGTGCAGGCCGAGGTGGCGCAGGTGTTCGACCTGGAGCACGGGCCGCTGTTGCGTGCGCGCCTGCTGCGTGTGGCGCAGGACGACCATGTGCTGGTCGTCACCCAGCATCACAGCGTCTCCGATGGTTGGTCGATGCAGGTACTGGTCGAGGAACTGGTGCGATGCTATGCGGCCTTCAGCCAGGGCGAAGCGCCCACGCTGCCGGTGCTGCCGCTGCAATACGCAGACTATGCGATCTGGCAGCGGCAGTGGATGCAGGCCGGCGAGCGCGAGCGTCAGCTCGGCTACTGGACCGAACGCCTTGCCGGCGAGCAGTTCCTGCAACTGCCCACCGATCACCCACGCCCGGCCGAACAGTCGTTCCGTGGCGCGCAGCTTGCGCTGGCGCTGCCGGACAACCTGGCCCTGGGCCTGCAACAGCGGGCGCGTGAGCTGCGGGTGACGCCGTTCATGCTGCTGCTGGCCACCTTCCAGGTGCTGCTGCACCGCTACAGCGGCCAGGGTGATATCCGCGTCGGCGTGCCGGTGGCCAACCGCAACCGCCTGGAGACCGAGCGCCTGATCGGCTTCTTCGTCAACACCCAGGTACTGCGCGCCGAGGTCGAGCCAGGCATGGCCTTTACCCACCTGCTCGAGCAGGTCCGCCACAGCGCCCTGGAAGCCCAGGCCCACCAGGACCTGCCGTTCGAGCAACTGGTCGAGGCCCTGCACCCTGAGCGCAGCCTGAGCCATAGCCCGCTGTTCCAGGTGATGTTCAACCACCAGGGCGAGCGCGCCGCCGAGGCGTCCATGGCCCAGGTGCCGGGCCTGCAGGTCGAGGCGCTGGCGTGGGACAGCCACACCGCGCAGTTCGACCTGACCCTCAATACCTTCGAGTCGGGTACGGCCTGGTCGGCGATCTGGACCTACGCCACCGACCTGTTCCTGCCAGCGACCATCGAGCGCCTGTCGCAGCACTGGCTGAACCTGTTGCAGGCGATCGTCGCAGCGCCGGAGCAGCGCGTCGGTGAGCTGGCGATGCTCGAGGGCAGCGAGCGCGAGCGCATAGAACGTCAGTGGAACGCCAACGGCCTGGACTTCGACCGCAGCCAGTGCATCCACCGCCTGATCCAAGCCCAAGTACGTCGCACACCGCAGGCGTTGGCGGCGATCTGGGGCGATGAGCAACTGGACTACGCCACCCTCAACGCCCGCGCCAACCGCCTGGCCCGCCACCTGGTGAGCCTGGGTGTTGGCGCCGAAGTGCGAGTCGGTGTGGCCTTGCCGCGCAGCATGTCGATGCTGGTGGCGCTGCTGGCAGTGCTCAAGGCCGGTGGCGCCTACGTGCCGCTGGACCCGGACTATCCGGCCGAGCGCGTCAGCTACATGCTCGACGACAGCGCTGCCCGTGTGCTGATCAGCGAACGCGCGGTGCTCGATGCACTGGCGGTGGACGGTGCCTTCGCAACCGTGCTGCTTGATGAGCTAACGCTGGACGGCGACGACAGTGACCTGCCAGCCCGTGCCGTGCCCGATAACCTGGCCTATGTGATCTATACCTCCGGCTCCACCGGTCGCCCGAAAGGCGTGGCCATTGCTCACCGCAACGTCGCCGCGCTGGTGGCCTGGTCGCAGCAGGTATACAGCCAGGCGGACATTCAGGGCGTGCTGGCCAGCACCTCGATCTGTTTCGACCTGTCGGTGTGGGAGCTGTTCGTGACCCTGGCCGGTGGCGGTTTCATCGTGGGGGCGCGCAACGCCCTGGA
>NZ_JABWRM010000022.1:0-74822 GCF_014268955.1 Pseudomonas sp. RW3S2
CCCACAAGCCCCCACTGCCCTTGAGTTCAGTGGGGGCTTGTGGGAGCGGGCTTGCCCGCGAAAAGGCCACCATCGACTCAACTGACACCCCTCACCTGCCCCTGCGCCGATAGGGAAACACATCGATCACCTTCCCTTCCCGTATCGCCCCCTGCAATCCCTGCCAGTAGTCCGCGTCATACAACTCCCCATGCAGCCGACTGAACAACCGCCGCTGGCCGATATCGGCGAACAGGAACGGCGGAAACTCCTCGGGAAACACATCGTGCGGCCCGATCGAATACCAGGGCTCGCCAGACATCTCATCCTCCGGGTAGCGCGGCGGCGGGATATGGCGAAAATTCACCTCGGTGAGATAGCTGATCTCGTCGTAGTCATAGAACACCACCCGCCCATGCCGGGTAACGCCGAAGTTCTTCAGCAGCATGTCGCCGGGAAAGATGTTTGCCGCCGCCAGTTGCTTGATCGCCAGCCCGTAGTCCTCCAGCGCTTCGAGCACCTGGGCCTCGCTCGCCTGCTCCAGGTACAGGTTCAACGGCGTCATGCGCCGTTCGGTCCAGCAGTGGCGGATCAGCACGCTGTCACCCTCCACCACCACCGTCGAAGGCGCGACCTCCAACAGCTCGGCCAGGCAATCGGCTTCGAACTTGGCCACCGGGAAGCGAAAATCGGCGAACTCCTGGGTGTCGGCCATACGCCCCACGCGATCGACACTTTTCACCAGCCGGTATTTTTCGATCACGGTGGCCCGGTCGACGGTCTTCGAGGGTGAAAAGCGGTCCTTGATGATCTTGAACACGGTATTGAAGCCCGGCAGGGTGAACACACTCATCACCATGCCACGCACGCCAGGCGCCATGACGAAACGGTCATCGGTACTGGCCAGATGATTGATCAACGCGCGGTAGAACTCCGACTTGCCATGCTTGTAGAAGCCGATCGAGGTATACAACTCGGCAACGTGCTTGCCCGGCAGGATGCGCTTGAGAAAGTTGACGAACTCCGCCGGCACCGGCACATCGACCATGAAGTACGAGCGGGTGAACGAGAAGATGATCGACACCTCGGCCTCGTCGGTGATCAGGGCATCGGCCTCGATGCCATGGCCCTCGCGGTGCAGCAGCGGGATCACCAGCGGCCATTGCTCGTCACGGGTGTACAGGCGCCCGACCAGATAGGCGCCCTTGTTGCGGTACAGCACCGAGGAAAACAGCTCCACGGCCAACGCCGGATCCTTGCATACCCAGTCGGGCAGGCAGTCACGCAGTTGCTCCTCAAGGCGCATTAGATCGGCGTCCAGCTCGCCGTAGGGCACTTCGAAAGCATGGTCGGCAAGGATCGCCCGCAACAGGCTGCCCAGGCCATCGCGCAGGTGATAGGTGCGGGTCTGTGCAGCGCGCTCGCGGCCGCGCATGGCCGGACGGGTGGTGTGGATGAACATGCAGCCGTCGCTGATCAGGTCGTGGCTGAACAGGCTGCAGAACAGGGAGTTGTACCAGGTCTCGGCCAGCTCATCGTCCAGGCGCGGGTCGATCAGGCGGATATAGGCGCTCTTGACCAGCGGCCACTGTTCCACGTCCAGCAGCAGCGAGGCGTCGAAACCCTCGCGCAACCAGCCGTTGACCTCGGCGACCTTCTCTTCGTACAGGTTGATCCGCGCAGCAGCGGCCTGCTGGATCGCCTGCCATTGCGCCTGTTCGAAGCGTTCGCGGGCGCCCAGGGTGATGCGGCGAAAGTGTTCGCGGTAATTGTCGAAGCCATCGAGGATCATCCGGGCGATGGCTGCAGCGGGCCAGGGCTGGGGCATGCTGAGGGGCTCGTTGGGTGCGGAATGAAAAGAGCTTAGTCGGGTGTCGGCCTTTTCGTGGGCCGACACAATTGCCAAAGCAAGAAAGCACAAGAAACACCCCCGACAGCTGACGTACACTCGCGCCCCTGCCCAGAACCCGGAGATACCCGTGAGCCCCATCGCCCTCGCCCGCCTGCTGACCCTTGCCGCCGTCTGGGGCGCGAGCTTCCTGTTCATGCGCATCATCGCCCCTGAACTGGGTACGGTGCCGACCGCTTTCTTTCGCGTCTCCATCGCCTGCCTCGGCCTGATCGGCATCCTCGCCGCAGCCAGTGTGCGCTGGGACTTCCAGGGCAAGCTCGGTGCCTGCCTGGTGCTGGGCATGATCAACTCGGGCATTCCGGCGACCTTCTATTCGGTCGCCGCGCAGGTATTGCCCGCGGGCTATTCGGCAATCTTCAACGCCACCACACCGCTGATGGGCGTGCTGATCGGCGCGTTGTTCTTCCGCGAAAGTATGACCCTGCCCAAACTGTGCGGGATCTTCCTGGGCCTGTTCGGCGTCGGCATCCTCAGCGGCGCAGGCCCGGTGGCGCTGGACATGGCACTGGTGCAAGGCGCCCTGGCCTGCCTTGCGGCGACCACCTGCTATGGCTTCGCCGGTTTTCTCGCCCGGCGCTGGATCGGCGGCCTGGACAGCC
Organism: Pseudomonas sp. RW3S2; assembly: GCF_014268955.1. Lineage (NCBI taxonomy): Bacteria > Pseudomonadati > Pseudomonadota > Gammaproteobacteria > Pseudomonadales > Pseudomonadaceae > Pseudomonas > Pseudomonas sp. RW3S2. Next base: position 2,491 of record NZ_JABWRM010000022.1, read on the forward strand.
GCCTGTCGGCCCTGGGCAGCATGCTGGGAGCGACCTTGCTGCTCAGCCCGCTGTTTGCCTGGAGCGCCCTGACCCAGCCACCCGCCAGCTGGGGTGGCTGGTCGGTGTGGCTGTCGTTGCTGGGCCTGGGGCTGGTGTGCACGGCCTTCGCCTACATCCTGTACTTCCGCCTGCTCAACGAAATCGGGCCGGTCAAGGCCAGTACCGTGACCTTCCTGATTCCGGTGTTCGGGGTGCTGTGGGGAGCCTGGTTGCTGGATGAGCCCCTGTCGTTGGCGCACCTGTATGGCGGGGTCCTGATTGCCGCAGCACTGTGGTTGGTGCTGCGGCCGGCGCGTGCCTGAAACCGTACCGCCGCAGGCGGTATCAGGCCTCGGCCATCTTCACCCCAGGCTTGCGGAACACGAACAGCAACCCCACCACGATCAGCCCCATCCCCAGCAGGCTCAGCGGCGCCAGGCGGTTACCGAAGATAAGGAAATCCATCACGGCAGTCACTGCTGGCACCAGGTAGAACAGGCTGGTGACATTGACCAGGTTGCCTCGGGCGATCAACCGATAGAGCAGCAGCGTCGCCAGCAACGACACCACCAATCCCATCCACAGCAGGGCGCCGACGAAGCTGGCGCTCCATTCGACGTGCAGCGGCTGAAACGGCGCAAACACCGCACACAGGGCAAACCCTGCGAGGTATTGCAGCGGCAAGGTTCCCATCGGGTTGTCGGTGATGCGCTTCTGCAGGATCGAGCCGAACGTCATGCTGGTCAGCGCCAGCAGGGCAAACAGCATCCCGGCAAGGGAAACCCCACCCAGGTTGATGCTCTGGTAGACCACCATCACCAGGCCGCCAAGCCCCAGGCCCAGGCCGAACAGACGGCTCCATGAGCGCTGACGCTCCATCGACACCACCGTGAGGATTGGTTGCACCCCCATGACCGTGGCCATGACACCGGGGGTGACGTGGGTGTTGAGCGCCAGCAGGTAAAAGATCTGGTACGCACCGAGCAGCACGCAACCGGTGCCCAGGGCACGCAGGATACCGCCGCGACTGCGCGGCCAGCGCAACCCCAGCCAGGGGCCGATCAGCAACAGCCCTGCCAGGGCCAGGGCCGAGCGCAGCAGCAGGAAGGCGAAGGGGCTGGCCTGGGCCAGGCCGAGCTTGGAGACGATCGCCCCGCTGCTCCACAGCAGGACGAACAGGCTGGTAGTGGCCGCCGAGGCCACGGATGCTTTGGAAAGGACAGACATGTAGTGCCACCTGAGTATTGGGCAAAAGCCAAACGGTGGGCGCGCTTCAGCGAGCAAAGAGGCCGACCGTGTTCAGTAGGTTGCGAGTGCGCGTGGGCCGGCGAGAACGCCGATCAGCCCAGCACGACCACGCAGCGGGGCGGGGATACGCCGCCGACGACGCCACTGACAGGTGGTGGGTAGTGACTGATCATGGCCGGCTGCTGGCTGCCACGCACGACAACGCCCGCGACAGGCGCGAGAACGTAGGCGGAGGTGGAAGGGATGGCTGGCATGAACAGGTCTTCGGGGAAGATGGATGTTTCGGAATATATCGGTGAATGCGGGACAGGGCAACACCCTGGATTGATCGGACAGACCTCTTCGCGGGCAAGCCCGCGAAGAGGTCAACGAATCAGAACAACCAGCGATACAGCAGGTAGGCCACCACCACCGCCAGCACCGGCCGCAGGATGCGGTAGGCCTTGGGGTTGGAGCGCTTGAACTGCTTCACATGGGTGCTGATGCGGTTGCTGAAGCGCTTGCTCCAGGCATAGGCCTGGTTGATCCCGCCCACCCGCTCGTCGTCAGTGTTCTGCGGCGCGGTGGCGCGGCCAAGGAACGCGCTGACCTTGCGGTTGATGCGGGTCATCAGCGGGCTGTTGAGCGGACGCTCGACGTCACAGAACAGGATTACCCGCGTCACGTCGGTTTCGTTCTTCACCCAGTGCACATAGGTTTCATCGAACATCACGTCTTCGCCGTCACGCCAGGCATAGGCCTGGCCATCGACGTAGATGCGGCAGTCATCGGAGTTGGGGGTCGAAAGCCCCAGGTGATAGCGCAGGGAGCCGGCAAACGGGTCGCGATGCGGGTTCAGGTGGCTACCGCCAGGTAACAGGGCGAACATTGCACCTTTGACGTTGGGAATGCTGCTGACCAGTTCGACGGTACGCGGGCACAGGGCCTCGGCGGACGGCAGCGGCTTGTCGTACCACTTGAGGTAGAACCGCTTCCAGCCCTTCTTGAAGAACGAGCCGAAGCCGGCGTCGTTGTCTTTTTCGGCTGCGCGGATATACCCCTCGTCGAACAGGCGCATGGCCTCTTCGCGGATCTCCTGCCAGTTATCCTTGAGCACATCCAGTTCCGGGAACCGCTGGCGGTCCAGGTAAGGCTTGGACGGTACGCCGGAGAACAGGTACATCAGGCTGTTGTAGGGGGCGAACAGCGCCGAATGGTTGACGAACTGGCGCAGTACCGGCAGGCGTGCCTTGCCGCGCAGGTGCACGAACAGCACACTGCCGAAGAACACCAGCAGGACACCCGCCTTGGCGACGAAGGAAAAGGTCATGCAACACTCCTTGACGGGGAAATCAGGCCATCCCCAGATAGCCGGACATGATAAACCCATCCGGGCCGGGTAAAAACAGCCCGGACCGGATCACAGTGTCACGGATTGTGCAGCAAACCGAAACCGTCGGCATTGCCCAGGATCAGCGTTGAGGCAGGGGCGCTAGACGCCCCTGGGCTTCACTGCTGGTTTTCCTGCTCGCTGAACATGTCGCTGAACAGCATGCTCGACAGGTAGCGCTCGCCCGAGTCCGGCAGGATCACCACGATGGTCTTGCCCTGCATCTCCGGTTTTTCCGCCAGGCGCACGGCCGCCGCCATCGCCGCACCGCAGGAGATACCACACAGGATGCCCTCCTCCTGCATCAGGCGGATGGCCATGGCCTTGGACTCTTCATCGGTGACCTGCTCGACCTGGTCGACGACCGACAGGTCGAGGTTCTTCGGCACGAAACCTGCGCCGATGCCCTGGATCTTGTGCGGGCTGGGCTTGAGTTCCTCGCCGGCCAGGGTCTGGCTGATCAGCGGCGAAGCCACCGGCTCCACAGCCACCGACAGCAGCGGCTTGCCCTGGGTGTGCTTGATGTAGCGCGACACGCCGGTAATGGTGCCGCCGGTGCCGACACCTGCGACCAGCACATCAACGGCGCCGTCGGTGTCGTTCCAGATCTCGGGGCCGGTGGTCTTCTCGTGAATCGCCGGGTTGGCGGGGTTTTCGAACTGCCCTGGCTGGAAGTACTGCGCGGGATCGGAGGCGACGATCTCGTTGGCTTTTTCGATCGCACCTTTCATGCCCTTGGCAGGGTCGGTCAGCACAAGCTCGGCGCCCAGAGCCTTGAGCACCTTGCGCCGCTCCAGGCTCATGGAGGCCGGCATGGTCAGCATCAGCTTGTAGCCGCGCGCCGCAGCAACGAAGGCAAGGCCGATGCCGGTGTTGCCCGAGGTGGGCTCGACAATGGTCATGCCCGGTTTGAGCTTGCCGCTGCCTTCGGCGTCCCAGACCATGTTCGCGCCGATCCGGCACTTCACCGAATAGCCCGGATTGCGCCCCTCGATCTTGGCCAGAATGGTCACCCCGCGCGGGGCGATGCGGTTGATCTGCACCAGCGGCGTGTTGCCGATGGAGTGGGCGTTGTCGGCGTAGATACGGCTCATGGCAGGGGTCCTTGAATCGTTGGAAACAGGCGGGAAAGCTTCAAGGGTAAGCCTGCCCCGGCAGCCCGTAAAGCCCGTTCGAACCAAGCCCGGCGCCTGGCGGTCAACCGCACAACCTGCCTTGGAGAGCTTGCGATGAAAGCCCGTTATCGCTGGTCGCTGATCGGCCTGGCCGGCCTGATCGTGCTGCTGGTGGCCCTGCATCTGGCCCTGCCCTACCTGGTGCGCGACTACCTGAACGACAAGCTCGCCGACATGGGCGACTACCGCGGCCAGGTCGCCGACGTCGATCTCGCCTGGTGGCGCGGTGCCTACCAGATCAACGGGCTGAAGATCGTCAAGACCACCGGCAAGGTGCCCGTGCCGCTGCTCAATGCGCCGCTGATCGACCTGTCGGTCAGTTGGCATGCGCTGTGGTACGACCAGGCCGTGGTCGCCGAGGTGGCGTTCGTGCGGCCCGAGCTCAACTTCGTCGATGGCGGCAGCAAACAGAACTCGCAGACCGGCCAGGGCACCGACTGGCGCCAGCAACTGGAGAAACTGCTGCCAATTACGCTCAACGAAGTGCGCATCGAAAACGGCACCCTGACCTTTCGCAACTTCAACTCCAAGCCGCCTGTGGACCTCAAGGCCATCCAGCTTCAGGCCAGTATCCGCAACCTGACCAACGTGCGCGACGAAAAGGGTCGGCGTGACGCCAGCTTCGAGGCCACCGCCCTGATCGCCGGAGATGCCAAGGCCGAAAGCCGCGCCACCTTCGATCCGTTCAGCGACTTCGACGACTTCGAGTTCCGCCTGCGCGCCGAGGGCCTGGAACTGCGTCGACTCAATGACTTCGCCAGCGCCTATGGCAAGTTCGATTTCAATGCCGGGCACGGCGACCTGGTGATCGAGGCCCAGGCCGAGAACGGTAGGCTCAACGGCTATATCAAGCCGTTGCTGCGCGATGTCGATGTGTTCGACTGGCAGCAGGATGTCGAAGACAAGGACAAAGGCTTCTTCCGCTCGATCTGGGAGGCGGTGGTCGGTGCCAGTGAAACGGTGCTGAAGAACCAGCCGAAGAATCAGTTCGCCACCCGCGTCGAGCTCAGTGGCAGCGTGCATCAACAGAACATCAGCGCATTCGAGGCGTTCCTGCAGATATTGCGCAATGGTTTCGTCCAGGCATTCAACGCCCGCTACGAGCAGCCGCCACCCAAGGCTGACTGAAACCGGGGTGACGGGCCATTCAGGGACTGAATACCCGGTCTGCGTTTGCAGCTGCCTGGGGCCGCGTTATAGTCGGGGACACATCATAGACATGAGTTCTCGGTGTCGGCCTTTTCGCGGGCAAGCCCGCTCCCACAAGGTACTCTCCCCTGTAGGAGCCAGCTTGCCCGCGAAAAAGCCAGCACCGACACCCCGCAGAGGATCGGCTCCATGAAATTCGAAGGCACCCGCAACTACGTCGCCACCGACGACCTGAAGCTGGCGGTCAACGCGGCCATCACCCTCGAACGCCCGCTGCTGGTCAAGGGCGAGCCGGGCACCGGCAAGACCATGCTGGCCGAGCAACTGGCCGAATCTTTCGGGGCACGCCTGATCACCTGGCACATCAAATCCACCACCAAGGCCCACCAGGGCCTCTACGAGTACGATGCGGTGAGCCGCCTGCGCGACTCGCAACTGGGCGTGGACAAGGTCCACGATGTGCGCAACTACCTGAAGAAAGGCAAGCTGTGGGAAGCCTTCGAGGCCGATGAGCGCGTGATCCTGCTGATCGACGAGATCGACAAGGCCGACATCGAGTTCCCCAACGACCTGCTGCAGGAACTCGACAAGATGGAGTTCTACGTCTACGAAATCGACGAGACCATCAAGGCGAAACAGCGCCCGATCATCATCATCACCTCCAACAATGAAAAAGAGCTACCCGACGCCTTCCTGCGCCGCTGCTTCTTCCACTACATCGCCTTCCCCGACCGCGAAACCCTGCAGCGCATCGTCGATGTGCACTACCCGAACATCAAGCAGTCGCTGGTCAGCGAGGCGCTGGACGTATTCTTCGACGTGCGCAAGGTGCCGGGCCTGAAGAAGAAGCCCTCCACCTCCGAGCTGGTCGACTGGCTCAAGCTGCTGATGGCCGACAACATCGGTGAGGCGGTGCTGCGCGAGCGCGATCCGACCAAGGCCATCCCGCCGCTGGCCGGTGCCCTGGTCAAGAACGAGCAGGACGTACAACTGCTGGAGCGCCTGGCCTTCATGAGCCGTCGCGGCAACCGCTGAGGGGCTGGCCATGCTGCTCAACCTGTTCAATGAAATGCGCGCGGCCAAGGTGCCGGTGTCGGTGCGCGAACTGCTCGACCTGCTCAACGCCCTGCAGCAGCGTGTGGTATTCGCCGACATGGACGAGTTCTACTATTTGGCGCGGGCAATCCTGGTGAAGGATGAGCGCCATTTCGACAAGTTCGACCGCGCCTTCTCGGCTTATTTCAAGGGCCTGGAAAACCTCGACCGCCACCTGGAAGCGCTGATCCCCGAAGAATGGTTGCGCAAGGAGTTCGAACGCTCGCTCAGCGATGAAGAGCGCGCGCAGATCCAGTCGCTCGGCGGGCTCGACAAGCTGATCGAGGAATTCAAGAAGCGTCTCGAGGAGCAGAAGGAACGCCACGCCGGCGGCAACAAGTGGATCGGCACCGGCGGCACCAGCCCGTTCGGCTCGGGCGGTTTCAACCCCGAGGGCATCCGCGTCGGCGAGGCCGGCAAGCGCCAGGGCAAGGCGGTCAAGGTCTGGGATCAGCGCGAGTACAAGAACCTCGACGACCAGGTCGAGCTGGGCACGCGCAACATCAAGCTGGCCCTGCGTCGCCTGCGCAAGTTCGCCCGCGAGGGCGCCGCCGAGGAGCTCGACATCGACGGGACCATCGACCACACCGCCCGCGATGCCGGGCTGTTGAACATCCAGATGCGTCCGGAACGGCGCAACACGGTCAAGCTGCTGTTGCTGTTCGATATCGGCGGCTCGATGGATGCCCACGTGAAAGTGTGCGAAGAGCTGTTCTCGGCCTGCAAGACCGAGTTCAAGCATCTGGAGTACTACTACTTCCACAACTTCGTCTACGAATCGGTGTGGAAGAACAACCTGCGCCGCACCTCCGAGCGTTTTTCCACCTTCGACCTGCTGCACAAGTACGGTGATGACTACAAGGTGGTGTTCGTCGGCGATGCGGCGATGGCGCCCTACGAGATCACCCAGCCGGGCGGCAGCGTCGAGCACTGGAACGAAGAGGCCGGGTATGTGTGGATGCAGCGCTTCATGGAGAAATTCAGGAAGATCGTCTGGATCAATCCTTACCCGAAACAGACCTGGAACTACACCGCCTCCACCCAGCTGGTGCGTGAGCTGGTCGAGGACCGGATGTTCCCGCTGACCTTGCAGGGGTTGGAAGAAGCGATGAGGTATCTGTCCAAATAGGTTCGCGGCGTCTGTACCGACCCTATCGCGGGACAAGCCCGCTCCCACAGGGATTGGGCTGGCCTTTAGATTTTGAACAAGGCAGTTTCTCCCACAGATACCCTACCGTCCCTGCGAACAGTGGGTTATCTGTGGGCTTGCCCCGCGATAGCGCCCGAAAGCTCACGCCCAGCGCTGCAGATACCCCTGCTGCTCCCGCCAGGCCGTCTCCTGCACCACCGCCCGAAACCGCACGACCGCCCCCGGCATGCACTGGGCCAACTGCGCCAGCGCCAGCGGCGTCAACGCCCCCAGCCGCGGATAGCCGCCAATGGTCTGGCGATCATTGAGCAGCACGATCGGCTGCCCATCCGGCGGCACCTGCACGGCGCCCAGCGGAATACCTTCGGAAATCATCGGCGCGCCCTGGTAGACCAGTTGCGGCCCCAACAGGCGGCTGCCCATGCGGTCGGCACGGCTGTCCAGCGTCCAGTCGCTGTTGAAGGCCTCGAACAGGCTGGTGCCGCTGAAGTCGCCGATCTGCGCGCCCATCACCAGGTCCAGTACCGGCTTGGCCGGATACAGCGGACGCAAGGCTTCGGGTACTTCACGCAAGGCCGGGGCGCCCTCGGCAAAGCGCAGAGCCTGCCCCTTGGCCAGCGCCTCGCCGCGCCCCTCGATGCCACCGAGCGCTTCACGCGCCACCGTCGAACAACTGCCCAGCACGGTTTCGCCGGCAAAACCGCCCGGTGCCGCCAAGTAGGCACGTATCCCCTGACGCGGCTGCCGCAGCGTCAGCCGTTGGCCCTTGTGCAGGGCGAAGCTGCGCCAGGGCGCCAGCGGCTGGTCGTCGATCCTGGCGTCCAGATCGGCGCCGGTCAGGGCCAGCACACAGTCCTGCTCGGCGAGCAGGCTCAAACCACCCAGCGCCACCTCCACCACTGGCGCGTCCAGGGCATTGCCCAGCAGCCAGTTGGCCCAGTTCATCGCCACCCAGTCCAGCGCTCCGCCCTGGGTCACACCCAGATGCCGCACACCCAGGCGCCCGGCGTCCTGTAGCTGGCACAGCGCGTTGCTGGCTTCGATCCTCAACTGCCTCATGCCAGCGCCTCCAACGGACGGTCATCGCCGCCCAATGCCATGAATTCGGTGTGCGACACCGCCACGAAACGTACCCGATCCCCCGGCTGCAGCAGGCTGTAGCCATCACGCTCGCGGTCGAACAGACGCACCGGCGTGCGCCCGATCAGGTTCCAGCCCCCCGGCGACACCGCAGGGTAAGCCGCCGTCTGCCGCTCGGCGATGCCCACGCTACCGGCTGCGACACGCTTGCGCGGTGTGCTCAGGCGCGGCGTGGCCAGACGCTCGTCCACCAGCCCCATGAAACCGAACCCCGGTGCGAAGCCCAGGGCGAACACCGGGTAGTCACGCGCGCAGTGCAGGCGGATCACCTCGTCTTCGCTCAGGCCACTGCGTGCGGCCAGCAGCGCAAGCTCCGGGCCGACGCTGGCGTGGTACCACACCGGAATCTCGTGACGCCGACCACTGTGGCCTGTATCCGGCTGCAAGCCTTCCAGCGCCTGGCCAATTCGCGCGCGCGCCTCACCTGGCGCCAGGTCCGACTGCAGCATCAGCGTGGTGTAGGACGGCACCAGGTCGATCAGGTGCTCACCGAACGCTGCGCGCAGGCGCTGGCTGGCGGCGAGGATCCACGGCATGTTGCCCTCATCGATGGTGTCGAACAGCCGCACCATCAGGCTGTCGATCGCCACCACTTCGATACGTGGCTTCATCGCGACATCCTCATGCCTGCAACGCGTCGAGGGCCTGGCGGATCTGCCGCACCGCAGCCACCGAGCTTTCGTTGTCGCCATGCACACACAAGGTGGCAGCATTGAGCCGCAGCGCGCTGCCATCATTGGCCACCAATGCCTCGCCACGGGCCAGGCGCACGGCCTGCTCGACCACCAGGGCCGGGTCATGGTGCACGGCACCGGGCAGGCGACGCGACACCAGGTGGCCGCTGGCGGTGTAGGCGCGGTCAGCGAACGCTTCGAACCACAGCGGCACCCCGATCTCGTCGCCCAGGGCCTGTGCAGCGCTGTCGTCGGCGGTGGCCATCAGCATCAGCGGCAGGTCTGCGTCATAAGCGGCCACAGCCTCCAGCACCGCGCGCAGCTTCTGCGGGTCGGCCATCATGTCGTTGTACAGCGCGCCGTGCGGCTTGACGTAGGCCACGCGGCCACCGAGCACCTTGCAGATGCCGTCCAGGGCGCCGATCTGGTAGTGCAGCAGGTCGCGAATCTCGTCGTCGCTGCAGGCCATCGAGCGGCGGCCGAAGCCGACCAGGTCCGGGTAGGCCGGGTGCGCACCGATGGTCACGCCATGCTGCAGCGCCAAGGCCACGGTGCGGCGCATGGTGCCGGGGTCGCCGGCATGGTAGCCACAGGCGATGTTGGCGCAGTCCACGAAGGGCATGACCTCGGCGTCCAGGCCCATGCGCCAGTTGCCGAAACTCTCGCCCATGTCGCAATTGAGAAGCAGGCGGTTCACCTGTCGAACTCCTGTTGTGCTGTTCATAGGTCTACCTTAACGCGCCTTCAGTTCTTTGCCGCGGGTTTCTGGCAGGCTCAGGGCGGCGACGATCACGATGCCATAGGACACCGCAGCGAATGCGCCGATGCCCAGGCCCAACGGGATCTTCTCGCCGAGCAGGCCGATCAGCAGCGGGAACATCGCCGCCAGCACCTTGCCGACGTTGTAGCAGAAGCCCTGCCCCGAGCCGCGGATGCGCGTGGGGAACAGTTCGGTGAGGAACGCCCCCATGCCGCTGAAGATGCCCGAGGCGAAGAAGCCCAGCGGGAAGCCCAGCCACAACATAACGCCGTCACTGACCGGCATCTGCGTGTACAGCAGGACAATGACGAACGAACCCACCGCGAACAGGATGAAATTCTTGCGACGCCCCAGCAGGTCACTGAGGTAGGCGCTGATCACATAGCCGATGTAGGAGCCGACGATGACCATGGCCAGGTAGCCACCAGTGCCCAGCACGCTCAGGCCACGCTCGTTCTTGAGGAAGGTCGGCAGCCACGAGGTGATGGCGTAGTAGCCACCCAGGGCGCCGGTGGTCAGCAGCGAAGCGCGGATCGTGGTCCAGAGCATGCCGGAGGCGAAGATTTCGTAGAAGTGCGAAGGCGCTTCAGGCTTTTCCGCGCTCTTGGCTTCGCGGTAGACCTCCGGGTCCTTGACCATGCGGCGCACGAAGATCACGAAGATCGCCGGCAACAACCCGAGCAGGAACAGCGCACGCCAGGCCTGTTCGGCCGGCAGCCAGGAGAACAACAAGGCGTAGAGGATCGCGGTCAGGCCCCAGCCGATGGCCCAGCCCGATTGCACCATGCCCACTGCCTTGCCGCGGTCCTGGGCACGGATCACCTCGCCGATCAGCACTGCACCGGCGGTCCACTCGCCACCGAAGCCAAAGCCCATCAGGGTGCGGGCGATCAGTAACTGCTCGTAGCTCTGGGCGAAGCCGCAGAGGAAGGTGAAGAAGGCGAACCACAGCACGGTCAGTTGCAGGGTACGTACGCGGCCAATGCGGTCGGAGAGGATACCGGCGACCCAGCCGCCGATGGCCGAGGCGATCAGGGTGCTGGTGTGGATCAGGCCGGCTTCGGCAGTGCTGATGCCCCAGATCATGATCAGGGTGGGGATGACGAAGCTGAGCATCTGCGTGTCCATGCCGTCCAGGCCATAGCCGATCTTGCAGCTCCAGAAGGTGCGTCGTTGCTGGGAGTCGATGTCACGGTACCAGGCAAAGGGCCCGCCCGAAGATCGGGCGGGTGCCTGCTGCTGTACGCCGGTGGGGTTCATGGATGCCTCGGCTTGTTGGTATTGTTTGAGGAACGACTGCGTGGTCGCGGCCTGGACGCTATTGTTCAAAGCCCGCGCAACCTGCGTCCAACGAGAAAAACCGTCGGTCTGGAACAAGAAAACCTGATCGCCCTGCCCTGCGAGCACACGATGAACCTGCGATTTCTCGAAACCTTCGTCTGGGTCGCCCGGCTCAAGAGCTTTCGCCTTACGGCCGAGAAGCTGTTCACCACCCAGGCCTCGGTGTCCAGCCGCATCGCCGCGCTGGAGGCCGACCTGGGCGTGAAGCTGCTGCTGCGCGACTCGCGCGGCGTCAGCCTGACCCCGGAAGGCAGCAAGGTGCTGGAGTACGCCGAGCGCATGCTCGACACCGCCAAGGCGATGAAACAGTCGCTGGGCGGCGAACGGGCCGTGGTCGGTCGGATCCGCCTGGGGGTCATGGACACGGTGATCCACACCTGGATGAGCGCCTTGGTGGCCGAGTTGACCGAGCGCTACCCGCAGGTGGAAATCGAGTTGGTCGCCGACACCTCGCTGAACCTGCGCGACCAGTTGCAGAAGGGTTTTCTCGACGTGATCCTGCAGACCGACCTGCTGCGCCAGGAAAGCATCCGCAGCCTGGACCTTGCGCGCTACCCGATGGGCTGGATCGTCGCCACCGGCTCACCGCACCATCGCGACTATGCATCGCTGGCCGAACTGGCGCGCGAGCGGATCATCACCTTTTCGCGCAACTCACGGCCGCACCAGGAGGTGTTCAGCCTGCTGCAGAGCGCGGGGAGCGAGACGCCGCGGCTGAACTGCGTGAACTCGGTGTCGGCCATCACCCGGTTGCTGCGCGACGGCTTCGGCATCGGCGCCCTGCCCCCGGCGCTGGTCGCCGCAGAGCTGGCACGCGGCGAACTGGTGCTGCTGACCGGGCTGCAGCCACCGCCTAGCCTGGAGCTGGTGGTGTCGTGGCAGACCGGGGTGGAGCTGGTCGATGAAGTGGTGGGGTTGTGCCGGCAGGTGCTGGAGCGCTATGCGCAGGATGTGGGGGTGCAGCGGATCGTGCTGGTCTGAGCCAGGGATGTGTCAGTTTCGGCCTTATCGCGGGACAAGTCGCAGCGGCGAACCGCCGCTCCCACAGTGTTGGACCTTGCGGGAGCTACTGTCCTGTTCAAAATCTAAAGGCCAGCTCAATACTTGTGGGAGCGGCGGTTCGCCGCTGCGACTCGTCCCGCGATGAGGCCCGCCCCGGCAACGAAATACCGGCAGCCTAGCGCCAGCTTTCCTTCACCGCCCGACGCCGCCCGCCCAGGATCACCCAACCGATCCCCAGCAACAGGCTCTCGACCAGGAACGCCAGCAGGAAGCCGCTGGCAATCCCCCAGCCGATCGCCTCGGGCACCAGCAGGATCTGGTAGCTATAGCCCTTGAGCGTCTCTTCGCGCAGCTGCGGATCGGCCTGCACCAGCACATGCCAGCTGCGGCTGGCCCAACTGCCTTGCAGCGCCTGCCATTCGTTTTCCAGCAACTGGTTGCGAATCATCAGGCTTTCGATGCTGTTGGCGTCACTGTTGAACACCGGGTCGTCGCTGGTACGGTAATGGCGCACCAACGCCTGCAGATCGCCCTTGAAGAAGCGCTCGGCGGTTTCCTGGAAGCCCGCCAGCGCTTCGCGCGACTCGAGCATGTGCGCCTCGACCCGCTGGCTGTAGTCCTTGACCAGGCCGGGCACCTGGACACCGGCCAGCAGGCCGAAGGTGAACAGCAGCAAACGCAGGTAACTTCTGAACATGCTCTGTCCTTAGCCTTTGGCGACGCACTCGCCGTGCCGCCACAGGGCCCATTGACCCGGCTCGTAACGCTGCCAGGTCTCGTTTTCGGTCAGGGCCTCGGTGGCGATCACCGTGACCACGTCATTGGGTGTGGTTTCCGATTGAAAATCCACGATCAGGTCGACATCCTTCAACCGCGCGGCACCAAAAGGCGCGCGTCGGGTGATGTGTACCAGCTTGGTCGAACAGAAGCAGAACAGCCAGTCGCCGTCGCTGAGCAGGCAGTTGAACACGCCCTTCGCGCGGTAGCCTGCGCAGGCCTCGACCAGCACCGGCAGCAGCGCCTCGACCTCGACGGGCTCGGGGAATGCCGCACGCACGCGGTTGAGCAGGTCGCAGAAGGCGGCTTCGCTGTCAGTGTCGCCGACCGGGCGGTAGAACGTCTTCTCGCCACTGAAATCGGCGAGCTGGCCGTTGTGCGCGAAGCACCAGTTGCGCCCCCACAGCTCACGCACGAAGGGGTGGGTGTTGGACAGGCAGACCTTGCCGACGTTGGCCTGGCGGATATGGCCAATAACCACTTCGCTCTTGATCGGGTAACGCTGCACCAGGTTGGCCACCTCCGACTCGCTGCTCGCGGCCGGGTCCTGGAACAGGCGCAGGCCACGCCCTTCGTAGAAGGCAATGCCCCAGCCATCGCGGTGCGGCCCGGTACGCCCGCCGCGCTGCATCAGGCCTGTGAAGCTGAAGACGATATCGGTGGGGACGTTGGCACTCATGCCCAGCAATTCACACATTGGCGAGGGCTCCGTCCTAGATCCGTGGCTCGACGCGGCCGCCACCATTGCCCGGGCGACGCACCGGGGCAGCAGGTGGCTCTTCACGGTAGCGATCGCGAGGATCGGCGACGGGCGCATCGGCCATCACCGCATCGTCTTCGGCCGCCTGGCGCTTGGCGGCGGCCTCGACCTTCTCGCGGCGCTCGCCAGCGCGTTTTTCCAGTGGCCAGCGCACCAGCACGAACAGCAGGTAAAGGCCAAAGGCGATCATGCCGTACATCGCCAGGTCCGAGGCTGCGCGCCAGGCGTTGTTGCCCACCTTGAACGCCAGGTCCAGGGCGGTGATGGCAATGGCCGGGGCAAAGCTGTCCTTGACCGGGTCGACAATGGTGGGAGTGAACAGCAGCACGGCAACGATCACCCGCAGCGGCTCGCGCAGCCAGCGCCACATCCAGCCGGTGAACTTGAAGGCCACCAGCAGGCAGCCCAGGGCGGCGACAGCGTAGAGGCCCCAGGCCAGTGTGTAGTCTTGTTCGATCATGGTGTCCGTGCAAGGCAGGCAAAGAGATGCCTATGATAAACACTTTTACGGGCACAGGCGCCTCTTCCCTCTATGAAGCCTGAGCGGCCTCTTCGCGGACAAGCCCGCTCCCGCAGACCGGCAATGCTGGCGAAGAGGCCGGCACAGACGCCACCAAACCACGGACATCCCATGCATACCAGACCCAAGCCCCCCATCGCCCGCCCCGCCCAAGCCGCCGATCCCTACGCCTGGCTGCAGGAACGCGACACCCCCGAAGTGCTGGCCTACCTGGAGCAGGAAAACGCCTACCAGCAAGCCTGCCTCGCCGACCAGGCCGAGCTGCGCGAACAGCTGTTCGAAGAAATCAAGGGCCGCATCCTCGAAACCGACCTGTCGCTCCCCTCCCCCTGGGGCCCCTACCTCTACTACACCCGCACCACGGCAGGCGACGAATACCCGCGCCACTACCGCTGCCCGCGCCCGGCCGACGACAGCAACCGCGTCGACGAAAGCGCCGAGCAACTGCTGCTCGACCCCAACGCCCTGGCCAACGGCGGCTTCCTCGCCCTGGGCGCGTTCAATGTCAGCCCCGACCATCGCCTGCTGGCCTACAGCCTCGACACCAGCGGCGACGAGGTCTACACCCTTTACATCAAGGACCTGGAAAGCGGCAGCGTCACCACCCTGCCCTTCGACGACTGCGACGGCAGCCTGACCTGGGCCAACGACAGCCGCACGCTGTTCTTCGCCGAACTGGACGACACCCACCGCCCGTGGCGCCTGCGCCGCCACACCCTGGGCGAAAGCGACGCCAGCACCGTGTTCGAAGAGCCCGATGGGCGCTTCTTCCTGCACTGCTACCGCGCAAGTTCCGAGCGCCAACTGGTGCTGCTGCTCAACAGCAAGACCACCAGCGAAGCCTGGGTACTCGATGCCGCCACGCCACAGGCCGACTTCACCTGCCTGGCGCCGCGGGTCGAGGGCCACGAGTACTTCCCCGACCACGGCCAGCTCGATGGCCAGTGGCGCTGGCTCATCCGCAGCAACCAGGACGGCATCAACTTCGCCCTGTTCCACGCCCCGGCCGACCAGGTGCCCAGCCGCGCACAATGGCAGGTACTGGTGCCGCACCGTGACGACATCATGCTCGAAGGCTTGAGCCTGAACGCTTCGGCGCTGTCGCTGAGCCTGCGTGAAGGCGGCCTGCCGATCATCGAAGTCCGCCCCCAGGGCCTGCCGGCCTATCGCGTCGAACTGCCCGACGCCGCCTACAGCCTCTACGTGCAGGACAGCCTGGAGTTTTCCAGCACGCGCATCCGCCTGCGCTACGAAGCGCTCAACCGCCCGGCCCAGGTTCGCCAGCTGGAGCTGGCCAGTGGTGAGCAGCAGGTGCTCAAGCAGACCCCGGTACTCGGTCGCTTCGATGCCGACGACTATGTCAGCCAACGCCTATGGGCGACCGCCAAGGACGGCACCCAGGTGCCGATCAGCCTGGTGCGCCGCCGCCAGGACCTGGACCGCGAAGTGCCGCTGTACCTCTACGGCTACGGCGCCTATGGCGAGAGCCTCGACCCCTGGTTCTCCCACGCCCGCCTGAGCCTGCTCGAACGCGGCGTGGCCTTTGCCATCGCCCATGTGCGTGGCGGCGGCGAGCTGGGTGAAGCCTGGTACCGCGCTGGCAAGCAGGAGCACAAGCAGAACAGCTTCGACGACTTCATCGCCTGTGCCGAACACCTGATCGCCCAGGGCGTCACCCGCACCGAGCAACTGGCCATCAGCGGCGGCAGCGCCGGCGGCCTGCTGATGGGCGCGGTGCTCAACCAGCGTCCGGAGCTGTTCCGCTGCGCCATCGCCGAGGTGCCTTTCGTCGATGTGCTCAACACCATGCTCGACCCCGAGCTGCCGCTGACCGTCACCGAGTACGACGAGTGGGGCAACCCCGAAGAGCCTGAGGTGTACGCACGCATCAAGGCCTATGCCCCCTACGAGAACGTCAAGGCCCAGGCCTACCCGGCCATGCTGGTGGTGGCTGGCTACAACGACAGCCGCGTGCAGTACTGGGAGGCGGCCAAGTGGGTGGCGCGCCTGCGCACCCGCAAGACCGACGACAACCTGCTGCTGCTCAAGACCGAAATGGGCGCCGGCCACGGCGGCATGAGCGGACGCTATCAGGGGCTGAAAGACGTGGCCCTGGAATATGCGTTCGTCTTCAATGAGTTGGGCGTGGTGTAAATCGCATTTCTTGTTGTCATAGAGTTCTCGCACACCCTGCGGCCTCTCCCGCAGGGTCTGTGGAAGCTCTCAAATACCGGACGACACGAAGAACAACACATGCCCGACCCAAGCCTCCTCAGCGCCGAAATCCGCGACATGCTCATGGACTGCGGCTTATTCGACAGCCTGCAGCCCAGCGACTTCCAGGCCGTCGCCGGTTACTTCGCCATCGCGGCGATGACCGAGGGCCAGACCATCTTCGCCGAAGGTGACGCCGGCACCTTCATGTGCATCCTGCACCGCGGCGCGGTGTCGGTGCGCAAGACCAACGGCAACGGCCAGCAAGTCGAGATCGCGATCTTGCGCAAGGGCCGGGCCTTCGGCGAAATGGCCGTGCTCGACGGCGAACGTCGCTCGGCCAGTTGCGTGGCGGCCAGTGACTGCCAGTTGCTGACGCTGGGCAAGGACTCGCTGGACAAGATGCTCAACGACGCACCGCGCATCGCCGCACGGATCATCCGCGCCTTGGCGGTGGCGTTGTCGAAACGCCTGCGCATGCAGGACGGCCAGCGCCTCTCGCAACAAGTCTAGCGCTCTGTTTCAGTGAGGCCTGGGAGGGTGTAGACAACATCAATTGGCAAACCGACGCGCCAGCATCCGAGGCGCAGCCTGATCTGCACATGCTCCGCCTGAATCGAACAGCTGGGTGTCGCGCGCCAGGCACGCCCAAGGCTCTATCGAATAAATGAGCGCAAGATCTTTGATTGATGTTGCCGACACCCTCCTCGTTACTGCTGAAGTTTGCAGTTGCACTTCACAACTTTTACAACACCGCGCGCTCGATAATCCGTAGTGCCTCGCCTGAATGATATCAATATGAAGTTACTCGCTGTCATTACACGGACATCTTCATGTTATTTCCTGTACGTCAACTCGGCTTAAACGACTTCCGTAACTTGACCTTTTTCAGGAGAACCTGTGCATGTTCACACCGGTCGCCCGTATCCTTGAGCTCAAACAACTCACGAAACAAAATACGAGCTCTGGATGGGGCGATGCGGTCGACCTTGCCAAGGCCAAAGGTGCGGGCATCGAATGGCAGCGTCCGGAAAACGACAAGCGCACTGCACAGGAAATCATTGATGACTCCCCGCTGCTGAACAAGCTCGGCAATCAGGGTGGGGTCAAGGACATGCTCAAAGAGCGCGTTGGTGATTTCGAGAACGACGCCGACGCCGCCTACCGGGCCAGCCAAGTGCTCGACCATGTGGTGCGCTTCGACGAGCAAGGCAACCGACTGGGCGGCAAGGACGTGTTCAACACCAGTATCGATGGGTTCACCAGGGACCATGAAGCGCGCCACGGCACCGAGGCCGGGCGCCTGCAGGATTTCGGCAAGTACGGTTTCGAAAGCCTCAAGGGCGAACTCAAACACATCCACGCAATCGCCGACGACCCGGAAACCCGCGCCAGGGCCGAAGCCGTAGGCATTCAGTGGGAGCGCCCGGAGGGCGACGAGCGCTCGGCGCAGCAAATCATCCATGACAACCCACTGCTGGACAAGCTCGGCAATCAGGGTGGAGTCAAGGACATGCTCAAAGAGCGCGTCGGTGATTTCGAGAACGACGCCGATGCCGCCTACCGGGCCAGCCAAGTGCTCGACCATGTGGTGCGCTTCGACGAAAACGGTGAGCGTCTGGCGGGCAAGGACGTCAACAACACCAGCATCGACGGCTTCACCAAAGACCGCGAAGCCCGCCACGGCACCGAGGCCGGACGCTTGCAGGACTTCGGCAAATACGGCTTCGACAGCCTCAAAGGGGAGCTGCAACATCCTGGCAACGTCAGTGATGACAGCAAAGCACGGGAAGAAGCAGAGATGGCAGGGATCGTCTGGGAACGCCCTGAAGACGACAAGCGTTCAGCCCGGGACATCATCGACGACAACCCCCTACTGGCCAAGCTTGGTAACCAGAGCGGGGTCAAGGATGCGCTCAAGGAGCGGGTGGGCGATTTCGAAACTGATCCAGATGCCGCTTTGCGCGCCATTCAGGTGCTCGACCGGGTCGTCGGCTTTGATGACAAAGGTAACCCACTCTTCGGTAAGGACGTCACCAATACCAGCATCGACGGCTTCACCAACAGCGGCGAAGCGCGCCACGGCACCGAGGCCGGACGCCTGCAGGACTTTGGCAAACATGGCTTCAAAGCGCTGCCCAAGGCCCAGGCCAGCGATGAGATCGCCAGCTACAAGGAATACCTCAAGACTCATTCCGACGCTGATGCCGGCTCCAGGCAGATCGCCCAATACGCCGCGATACTTGATGCGAAGTTCGACTCCATCGTCGGCAAGACCGGTGGCGACGACACGCTGCGCCAGCAGAACATCAAGGACTACCTGGCTACCAACCCGCAATTGAGCCAGCAAGAGAAGGAAGCTCTGAACTTTTTCTCCCAGCCGGGGGCTTATCGCATGCTCGACACGGCTGGCAGCCCTCTGGCAGACACCGCAGACGGCAAGATCAGTCGCAACGATATCCAGACTTGGCTCAAGGGCTCAGCACCGGTCGACGCACAAACCCTCACCAGCCTCATTACCAGCGTTACGGGCGGGAACATTACCGCAGGCGTCGACACCAGCAAGCTGGGCGCTGATGTATTCGAGCAACCGGAGAAGTACACCGCCGAGGAAAAAGCTGCAGTACTGCTGGACCTACAGCGCGCTCAGAAGCTGGTAATCGATGGTGCCAATGCCGGCATGTGGGGCGACGACTATGGCAAGGTGTCGATCGCCAGTCGCTCCGGGGTTTTCTGGGAGCCGGACAAGGTCCTGCAGGACATCAACAAGCACATGGCTATCCTGCAGAACGACAACGAAACTGCCGAGTACCTGAAGAAGGCCGGGGATGACGCCGTCAACACGCTGTTCAACGACAACCCCGGCTTGAAGGCAGCAGTCAGCACGACCTATGAAGACGAAATCAAGTCCGGCAAGGCGCTGGACCAGGCGTGGGAAGCTGCGACCAAGGATGGCAAGACCTCGCAGCAAACTGCGCTGACCAACTTCTACGCTACCGCCACCAGCTTACAGTCGATGCTCGGTATCGACGATGCCAAGGCGATCCAGGACTCGGTCGGCAAGTCTGCACATGTGGAGGAGTTCAAAACCTTCTACAAGGACCAGCTGGCAACGGGTGAGCGCATGCGCGAATTGCTCAGGGACACCCCCCCGGAGCATGCCGCCGCTGAGTTCAGCCTGGAAGTAGCGCTGTACAACACTGCGTTGGACCCGCAGTTCACAGCCCAGTTCGACCAGCAGCTCAACGAAAACTTCTCCACCATCGCTCAGGAAAACCTGTTCAAGGGCGCCACCTTCGAAGACCTCAAGCTAGCCTTCGGCAAGGAAGGCGGCGACGAACTTGACGAAGACAAAGTGCGCAAGCTGATCGATCAAGTGCGCAGCGAAAGTCCCGAGCTACTGGTCAATGAAGACGGCAGCGTGGCTACCACCGATCAGATACTGGCAGGCTTCCGAGGCAACTGGGATCAACTGCGTCAGGGTATCAAGGCCCTGGACAAGTTCGGCAAGCTGTCGGATTTCGATCCCGCTGGCGATATCAAGAGTGGCTACAACAGTGGTGTGCTGCACGGTGTCAGCGGCCTGTTCCTGGCAGGGGTCACGATAGCTCGCGGCGCGCAGACTGGCGGTAACCTGACCGATCGCAACATCGTCGACATCACCACCGGTACGGTGCAGACCGTCACGGTTCTGATCGAAGGTGGCAGCAAGGGGTATCAGGAGTACCTGAACACGGCAATCAAAAAGGGCGAGGACACCCTCGACGGCCTGCAGGGCGATGAACTCGACAAGGTCAGGGACAACATCAAGGACGGCAAGCACGCCAAGGCTATCGCCAAGAACTTCGAGGAGGCTGCCAAGGGTATTGGCGGCCTCGCCAGCATCGCGGCTGGGGCCTATGGCATCTTCGACGCGGTTAACGCGATCCGTCGTGGCGACAAGTTGACGGGCGGCTTTGGTATCACTGCTGGTTCGCTAAGTGTGCTGGCCGGAACGGCATCCGCGGTCGAGGGAGGCTTGGGCTTGCTTGGCGCGAACCTGCCCCGGTTCCTGCCTGCACTGGCTGGCACTGCCGGTGTGTTGGGTTTCCTGGGCGCTGGTGTAGCGGTGCTGGCGTCGATCGTTCCAGGACTGGTCAAGGAAGGCCGCCAGCAGGTCAATGCGGACAAATTCGGTGATGTGCTGGGCGATGCGCTGGAGCGCTATGGCATCGACGGGGTGGAGGGTGGGACGATCAAGGACATTCCGGTCGAGCGTTGGCCAGGACCTGATGAGTGAGGTGTTGATGAGGCGTTCAAGGCCTCCACAACGGGCAAAGGTGCGGTGACAGCGTTTGATCACCTGATCAAGCCGTATGATCCGGGCGCGAAGGCAGTGCGCAAATGGCCGGATTGAGGCACTGATCGTAACGAAAAGTCGAGCACGCGACTGATCCCAGTGTGCTACCAAGCAGGCGGGCAAGCCTGCTCGGTAGTATCACTGGAGCGGCAAGAGGCTCAGCGACGAGTTTTCAGCTCGCAAGCCGAGCGCTTTGCCAGGTGAAACAACCGACGTCAGCCGCCGTGCAAGGAGTGCCCAGGCGACTGCACACGATCACTTTGCCACTAAGCGAGCGTTACGTTGGCTGCATCCTGAACAGTTATTTTGTTTGCATGACCTGCCGAATGAAATTTACGTTCACTGGACGAAGTTACCTGCGCTGGGTTCTGGGAACTCGGTCTGCCACGCATTATCACCGTCGCCAGCATAGTTTTCGTGGTCAAGTGTCCTACGCGTCTCTCGGCGCTCCCACTCATCGGATCGAAAATCGAATATGCTCTGGTCTTTAGGCGAATCGCGCTGCCCCCAGTTATGCATGTAGGTCTGCACCCACGCATAGGCTTCGTCGCCGCCTTCTTTTAAAAGACCGTCGTTCTTGAAGTCTTCGATGTCTTTCCAATCACGTTGGGACATTTTCTTCAGTTGTTCGCTACGGGCGATGCTGAGGAATGCGCCAACGAAACCCATCGCGGCGCCGGTAATAAACCCAAGCGGCCCCGCAAAAGAAAGCACCCGCCCCAGTGTTCCAGTAATGCCGAAAGCGCTACCAATACTCCCTAAACCAGCGACGGTCGAACCTAGCCCCCCGACGATGCCTAACGAGCCAGCAGCAATCTGCAGCTTGTCGCCGGACTGGATACCACCGCGCAGACCAAATGCGCCCAAAACGATACCTATGACGCCGCCAGCGAAGTCGCCGCCTGCACCTAAGAAGCGTGAGACGCTGCCGGCGATTCGATACCCCACGCTGGCGCTGACGCCATACTTGACTCCACCGCCATTTACCATACCGCGGCTGAAGCTCTCGATCTGGCTAGGGGTTAGTCGCTTTTCCGAAGGGGTCTGTGTGGGGCTGACATCATCATCGAACGGCAGGTCTCGGAAGATATCTCGATGGTCCACGTTTGGATTTACCCGCGGATCCACATCGTCATCGAAGGGCAGGTCTCGGAAAATATCTCGACGGTCCGCGTCTGCACTTACGCCTCCTTGAGGCCGCGGATCCACATCATCATCGAAGGGCAGATCTCGGAAAATATCTCGACGGTCCGCATCTGGATTTAACCCTCCTCCGCTAGACCGCGGGTCTACATCATCATCGAAGGGCAGGTCACGGAAAACATCACGGGTGTCGCGAGCGTCTGCATCCAGTAAATCCGGATCGAAAGGAAGTTCTTTAAGCGCGTTCCGCTGCTCGACGGCAGTGAGTTTATGGAGCTCGTCCTGGAGCCCAGCAGCGCCCAGAGGATAGGTCACGGTCGGGTCCGCCCCCCACAACAAATCCTGAATCGGTGTGCTCAAGCCGAACTTGGCGTTGGTATGAGTATTAAAGAGACTGTCGTAGGTCTTACTGCCCAACGTCATGAAGCCATTGGAAAAACTCAGGAAGGTCACGAAATCCGAAGCGATGACCAATCGCCCTTCCGCTGTCGCCGCAAGGTTGGTGGGGTTGCCGACCAACTGATAAATACCGCGTATGAGCCCCATCGTCCCGGAAACAGAGCCTAATACGCCGGCGTCTTTAAGATGAGCGAACATTGTGAATACATTGCTTTTTTCACTCGCCGACAAGGGTGAGAAACCGGAAGCTTTGAAGCTTTCGGTCTTGTCCATTGCGGCACGAACGTCGTCGGTGGTCAGTTCTCGGACTTTGGCGGTTTCACCCAGCTCACGCCATACCTTGTCGATGTCGGCGGCGGTCGCCTTGTTTTGATAGATTTTCTGGAATGTTGTTTCGTAGGCATTTATGAGGTGCGAGGGCATGTCGCCAGCGGCGCGCATTGCACGAAGAATGAAATTGGTAGTATCGGAGCCTGCAAGAGCCGCATTTTCGGCACTGACGCTGCCAGGGTCGCCCATGATCTTGTCGAGTTCCATGAGCCACCCGTCACGGCTGAGGTCTCGCACGAAGTCATCGGCCTTCTGCACATCGAAATGCGCAAGCCCCATATAGATCCTCTGCACCTCCATTTTTGCAGCATCGCCTTGGCCTGCATCCTCCAGCGCTTTCAGATAGAGACGCAGATCATCGGAGCCTGCGAGGGCCTCGAGCCGCTGCTCCACAGCGTTGATTTTCTCCTCCCCGCCCTCGACCTTCGAACGTGCTTCACTCTTGAAACGTTCCAGGTCTTTCTGGATCTGAGGATCGCTGATGCCCTTGGCAAGCGCCTCATCCACGGCTCTGGCATCGAATATGGTGTCGCGCACATCACGCGACTCGAGCCACATGGGCTCTCCAGGCGCCACGAAGATGGTATCGACGCTGCCATGGGGCACAATCGGCATACCGTTTTCGACTCGGCTCTTGGCATCGAGCGCACGAATAAACTTTGCGCGTGGATCGTTCTTGTCGATACTGCAGCTCTCAACACCGGCTTTGTACTCGTCGTACATAAGCTTGAATTGCAAGTCTTGCAGGCTGAGGGGGTTACCTTTTTCATCTTTCTCGGTAGTCGCCAGCGTATCGACAGATAATTCACTGTCCGCGGGTATATTATACGTAGTCCGCAGTTCGCTCAGCACCTCGGGCGACATCTGCTTGGCAGTAGCGGCCTCTAATAACTGGGCATGAAGCGCAGGATTATAATCGGCCGACACCACAAACTTCTGCTCTTCCCCACCCGGCTTGTGCACGACATAAGTGATGAGCCCTTGACCCAATTGATCGGGGACACCAATGTCTTTGACATCTTCAGTGGACGACAGATAATCATCATTGCCCGCGAGTCGGAAACCTTCTTTCTCAGCAGCACTTATGCCCTCCAGCGTGCTGTGCATTTGCATAAACCGCTCATAGGCGGCTGGCGCAGTCGCTTCAAGCACCACTTGCGTGTCCCCCCGGCCCCATTTGACCATGAGAACCCCTTCGCCAGAGACTTCGATAGATTCGATCTGTGCCAGCTTGGGTACCGGCTGAGCATCATCGACTACCCGCAGGTCTTTATCATACGCATCCTTGAAAGCCTGTTCAGCCGGCGTGCCACTGACCGCATGGAAATCGAGCAGTGTGTCGATAAGCTTCGTCCCACCTACCGTTTCTGAAGCCGTCGGTCGTTGTATCCAACCATCGAGATATATGCCGGGCTGCGGCACAAGGTCTTCAGCATGCGCCATGTCCCAGTCGAGGGCATCGAGTTTCGAAATCGCGTAGCGCTTGCTGTCATACTCGAAAGCGATCACCCCGGTTTCTTTATCGACAGCATCAATCTTCAGCTTGTTTGGATCCACTGACTTCGGCAGTTCGTTGACCAACTCGTAACCTTGGCCCTTGAAGGTTTCAAGCGCGGATTTCGCTTTACCAATGGATTCCAACTGGGCGAACTGCGACGGAGTGAGATCGCGAGAGACCACATAGGTTTTCCCAGCGGTCATCTCCGCCTGCACGACGCCTTCCTCCAGCACACGGATGGACTTGTAATCGGCAGTCGCCAGCGGGAGCTTGTAGGAGGGATTGACGAGTTCACCCGATGAGGGCGATTGCTGAAGGTGCTTCAAACGGCTGAATCGTTTGAATGTGTCCGGCGTCAGGCGCTCATTGATCACCATCTTATTGGCACCGAACTCGAACATGATGACACCCTCGTGCTCATGCCGACGGTCAACCTTACTGGGGTCGTTATAATCCAGAAACATCAGCACATCATCATTATCCCGAGACAACGTAAATCCATCTTTCATTGCTTCGAGCGTACGGTAATCGGCCAATACAACCTTATACAACTCGGGGTCCAGCGCCTTGTCTACGACTACCTGCTTGCCGTCAAGCGTGGTGTAGGTCAGCCGCTTATTATCCTCGACGACCTCAATATGCTTATACTCGCCGAACGCGGGAGTCGCGACGTCCTTCCCAGGGTCTTTCGGTGTGTCTTTTTTCGGGGCGGCTGCACTTTCCAATGCGCGATCGAAGTCATATATTGGTTTCGCGGCAAGCATGCCAAGCCGTTGGATGGGCCCTGTAGTCATTGGAGTCCTTACCCTCAATTATCGTAATTAATTTGGTTCCCCCATATGCGTAATTACGATACTACATCCCCTCCCGCCCGCACCAAACGCACCAACTGTTCTTCACAAGATTTCGTGAAAATTGGCAATATTAAATTTTTGTGAAAGTCATACTCCAGCCTGCGGACAAACAGAAACTCAAGCCGTCAAAGGACACGCCCATATTTGCGCTTCAGCCAGCCCCAACCATGGCGCACCCTCCATCAAGCAACCGATCCTGATGCAGGATTCGACGCCTTGCGCACGTTTCACATGCGCTATAAACGAGCCGCAAGAGGTTCACTTAGTTTTGCTTTCACCTTCTGGCCCCACCCGTAAAGGCTGATCCTTTGGCGGGCCCGGCAGTGGCATCGGCGGCAGCAGCGGCAGCAGCGGCGCGCCAGGCTGACGGCTGGCGGCCTTGGGAGGCGTACTCGGGGTGATCTGCGGGTAAGGTGTGGGCGTGGGCGTGCCCGGTGCACCTGGCACCGGAGTGATGCTTCCCGAAGGCTGCCCGGCGGCATCAGCCAGCGGGGCGCAAAGCAGGAGCAGCGTGGCAAGGATCACAGGCAACATCGTTAACCTCCCGTCCGGAACCTGCCTAAAGGCTACGCCCAATTGCGCGCTTTTGCCTGTCCGCCAGGCCCGCAGGCGCGCTAGACTCAACGCCATAACCGTCATTGCCCTGATAACGAAAAAGGTAACACCATGAGCTCGGCCTCCAACTCCGCCGCCACCGCCCGCCTCGACCGCATCCTCGCCGACGCCAAGCGCGACAAGGAAATGGGCTACCGCGACAAGGCACTGAAGATGTACCCGCACGTCTGCGGGCGCTGCGCCCGTGAGTTCTCCGGCAAGCGCCTGTCGGAACTGACCGTGCACCACCGCGACCACAACCACGACAACAACCCCCAGGATGGCTCCAACTGGGAGTTGCTGTGCCTGTACTGCCACGACAACGAGCATTCGCGCTATACCGACCAGCAGTATTTCGGCGAGGGCTCGCTGAGCACGCCGAAAACCAATGTCGCCACGCACAACCCCTTCGCCGGCCTGGCTGCCCTGATGAAGAAGGACTGACCGTCGATTCATCCGCCCACGGCGTCGGCGAGCCCGTATAATCGCGCTCTTTTTTTGCGAAGGGCCCCGACTCGTGGCGAACAAACGGTACAGCTGCATCGGCCTGTTCAACCCAAAATCTGCTGAAAACGTCGGCTCGGTGATGCGAGCGGCAGGCTGCTATGGCGTCAACTCGGTGTTCTACACCGGCAAACGCTACGAGCGCGCCCGCGACTTCGTCACCGACACCAAGCGGGTGCACTACGACATCCCGCTGATCGGCATCGACGACCTGCAGCGCATCATCCCGCTGGGCTGCACGCCAGTGGCAGTGGAGCTGATCGACGGCGCACGGCCGCTGCCCGAATACACCCATCCGGATCGGGCGATCTACATCTTCGGCCCGGAGGACGGCAACCTCGACGAAAGCGTACGCGCCTGGTGCGAAGAAACCATCTACATCCCCACCCAGGGCTGCATGAACCTGGCCGCGACGGTCAATGTGGTGCTGTATGACCGGCTGGCCAAGGGCTTGAATACTCGCTCCGGGCCCAAGTTCAAGTAACGGGGATCAGGGTAATTGCACTGAACGCCGGGGCAGCCTCCAAGGTCAGCTGATGTACCAACCCACAAGGAGACCTACCCATGCTCGATATCCATTCGGCGTCAGACAGGCATGACCACAACGTCCAGGGCTGGGAGCGCGTCAGCTCACTGGCGGGCGGTGCCCTGATGATCAGCAAAGGGATGCGCCACGGCGGGCTGATCGGCTTGCTGCAGGTAGCGGTGGGCGGCATGGCGCTGGCCCGGGGCATCAAGGGCCATTGCGCGACCAAGGCCTGGTTCCACAAGCATCGTGCGGAGTACCACCGGTTGCATGCCGATATCGAACGGGGAGCGGCGGAGTTGAAGGCACTCAAGGCCAGCGCCGAGGCGGCGACCCGCACGGTGACGGTGACGGGTAAGGATCCGTTGGCTGGGGTTTGAATCGGCGGTGGCCTCTTCGCGGGCAAGCCCGCTCCTTCAGGACCTCCACCGCCTTGAGGGTGGTGTGGGAGCGGGCTTGCCCGCGAAGAAGCCGACACCCACTCAACGCAACAACTTGCTCTCCAGCACCTCGGACTCGCGCCCCAGCACGCTCTCGCTGATCTGGATGAATTCCTCCGTGCTGACACTGGCCATGCGCATCAGCGCGCGAGTGACGTCGTCCAGCGAGCGCTTGTCGTGGCTGTGCAGGCGAATCTCGCGATCCAGCGCCTGCAACAACAGCACGCCCCTGGCCACCTGCATTGCGTCGGCCTGCTCGGTGCGAAGGGTCTTGACCTTGGCGCCGTCCTTCTTCAATCGCGCCTGCAACGCCTGGTAGCGGTCATCGCTCAGGCCGCCGGCGCGGCGCAGCAGTTCGGTGGCGTAGTAGTCGGTCAGGCTCTCGCCCAGCCAGTCACTGCGATCACGGTCGTCGATCTGCGCGAACAGTTGCACCAGCTCACGCAGCAGCGGGCTGCTGCCGCTCTCGCCGATCAGCGGGCCGGTGCTGTGCAGGTACAGCGAGTTGCGCGAGGCACGCGCACCGCGCCACATGTCGTCGCGGGCACCGACCACCAGCAGCTTGGACGGATTGCGCGGGAACACCGCCTGCAACTGCGGCCAGACGAAGGTCATCAGGGTGAGGGTATCCATGCGCCGCATGCCCTGCCCCTGCGGCGCGGCGACCGTCACCTCGGTATCACCCAGGCGTGCGCGGCGGCTGCCGAGGTTGCCGGCGAGCATCCAGCCAGTGGGGCGGTCGAACAGGCGCGAGACGTTGTCGATACGGAATTTCTGCTTGCCGATGCGCGGCCAGGCCGTCTCGACACTCTTCCAGCCCGACGGCAGCTCGAAGGCCAGGCGTGTCACCAACTCGGTGCCATCCTGCTGATCGAGACGGGCTGGGGGCACGAGCTGATCGCCGCGAAACAACGCCCAATGCGGTGTGATGCGTGCCTCATAGGCGCTGCCATGGGGCTTCACATCGAGCTGCACGCGGTAGCTGAGGCTGCTCTTGCCTGCTCCGGGGTGCCAGACGCCACGGTCCTGCTGCACCTGCCATTGGCCGTCCGCCTTGAAATCGCTGTAGGCACCCTGCCTGCCCAGGTCGAATTCCAGGCTGCGCACCGGCGTGCCCTCGGCCAGGGTCAGGCGCACTTCGGCCTGGCCCGTCTGGGGCAGCAAGCGCACCTGGTAATCCAGATCGACCTTCTTCGCCCAGGCCGGGAAGCTGGCCGACAGGGCCAGTAGCAACAACAACGGGCGACGCATACAGAAACTCCTTGTTCCCCAGAGGCGCGGGCCAGGCGGATCAGCCGGCGCGAAAGATCAGGTGGTCTTCCCAGTCGTCTTCGTCGACGTCGTTCTCGCTGAGCATCCGCCCGGACTGGGAAATGCGCTGCTCATGGACCTGCTCGCGGTCGCCACAGACCAAGTGGTGCCAGGCCGGCAGATCCTTGCCCTCGCTGACCAGTCGATAGCCACAGGTGGTCGGCAGCCATTTGAACTGGTCGGCCTTGCCCGGCGTGAGCTGGATGCAGTCGGGCACCTGCTCGAAGCGGTTGGGGTAGTCGCTGCACTGGCAGGTGTTCATGTCCAGCAGTTTGCAGGCGATACGCGTGTAATAGATGCTGTTGTCATCCTCGTCTTCGAGCTTCTGCAGGCAGCATAGCCCGCAGCCGTCGCAAAGCGACTCCCACTCCTGCGGGTCGAGCTGGTCGAGGGTCTTGCGCCGCCAGAAGGGCGCGGGGTCGGCGATCATCACACGTTTTCCTGCAATCACTTTGAAGGCCGCGGCGCGCGGCGGCGCCAGTCTAGAGCCTGTCCCGACGCAATGCCATACCGCTTGTCAGTGCCGAGCGGACGCAGTAGCGTTCAGGCTTTCCCTCGTCCTTTCGCAGGAGCCCGCATGAGCGTCAATCCCCGCATCGCCGACTATGCCATCAACGAGCAGTTCATCAACCGCTGGTCACCTCGTGCGTTCACCGCTGAACCCATCAGCGAAGAGACCCTGCTGAGTTTCCTCGAAGCTGCGCGCTGGGCGCCGTCGGCCTACAACTCGCAACCCTGGCGCTTCCTCTATGCCCGCCGCGACACGCCGAACTGGGAGCGCTTCCTGGAATTCCTGGTGCCGTTCAACCGCAGCTGGGCACAGCAGGCCTCGGCGCTGGTGCTGATCCTTTCCAAGACCACCTTCACTGCCCCGGGCGCCAGCGAAGAGACACCTGCCCTGTGGCACACCTTCGATACCGGTTCGGCCTGGGGCCACCTGGCGCTGCAGGCGAGCATCAGCGGCTGGCACACTCACGGCATGGCCGGGTTCGACCAGGAACTGGCGCGCAAGGAGCTGAAGGTCCCCGAAGGTTATGTGCTGCATGCGATGGTGGCGATCGGCAAGCTGGGCGACAAGGCCAGCCTGATCGAGGCGTTGCAGGCACGTGAAGTGCCGAGTCCGCGCCGGCCGCTGAGCGAGTTGGCGGCTGAGGGGGATTTCAGCCTCTAAGACCGGGTTGGCCCTATCGCGGGAAAAACCCGCGATAGGGCCAACAGAAGCACCTCAATACCCCCGCGAGAAATCCACTTCCCCGCGCAGCCCCTGCCCCGCCGCATACGCCCGCACGTTCTCGACGAACAAGCGCACCATCGCCACCGGCGAGGTCGGCGCCGAACTGTGCCCGGTCAGCAGCAACCCCCAGGCGGTCCAGAACGGATGGCGCTGGGGCAACGGCTCCTGGCGGCAGACATCGATCACGGCACCAGCCAGGTGCCCGCTCTTGAGTGCCTCGACCAGGTCGGCATCGACCACCGCCACACCACGCCCGGCGTTGATGAACAGCGCGGTCGGCTTGAAGCACTGAAACAGCGCGGCATCGTACAGGTCATGGGTGGCCGGGGTATCCGGCAGCAGGTTGAGTACGTAATCGACCTGGCCGACCAGCCGCGGCAACGCATCCAGCCCCGCCACTTCGACGAACGGCGCCTGCTCGCGCGGGCTGCTGGCCACGCCATACAGCGTCACGCCAAACGGCAGCAGGAACTCGGCGACCCGCTGGCCGATGTCGCCGGTGCCGACGATCAGCACCTTGCGCCCTTCCAGGCTGTTGCCCGGCCGGCCATCCCAGCGCCGCTCGACCTGGCTGACCAGCCGCGCCAGTACATCGCGCTCGTGGGCCAGCATGTAGGTCAGCATGTACTCGGCCATGACCTGGCCGAAGATGCCCACCGCGCGGGTCAGGCGATAGTCACGCGGCAGGCCGTCGGCCAGCAGTGGCGTGATACCCGCCCAGGTGGACTGCATCCAGGCCGGCTTGTGGCCCTGGCGCAGCAGGCTGGCGACCAGGTGAGGCTCACCCAGCCAGATCGGGCATTCGGGGGCGTGGCGCGACAATTCGGCGGAATCGCCACTGGTCAGGACCTCCAGGTCCGGTGCCAGCTCGCCCAGCAGGCGAGCGTAAAGGGCATGATCCTGTTCAGCGATCAGAACGCGCATCTCGATGACAACCTTGCAGAACGACGAAAGCGGCCCGTCGAGGGCCGCCTGTTGATAGGGTTCGCGCCCGGCTCAGGCCGGATCGTTGCGCCGCAGCAGCTCTTCGGGCAGGTGCTCGATGTAGTCGTCGTCCGGTGGCGGCATCTGCAGGTGGTAACCCTGGTTGTCGAGGTTCTCCAGCACCTTGGCGATGTCCTCGCGAGCCAGCTTGCGCTCGGGGGTCAGCACCAGGTCGAAGGCATGCACCGGCGTACCGAAGAACGGCAGCAAGCCCTCAGGCACGCGCTCCAGCCCCTCGGCCTTGAGCACATACAGGTACATTTCGCGCTTGCGCGGGCTCTTGTAGATCGAGCAGATACGTTTCATCGAGTCTCTCCGGCACCTGCCAGGTCGTCCAGCAGGGCCTGGCCCATCCGCTCACGGCGCCAGCCGCGCAGCGAATCGGGCAATTGATAGGGGCCGTTGGGGTAACCGCTCTTGAGCAGGGCTTCCAGGGCCTTCTTGCGCAGCATCAGCTCAGGGGCGATCTGCAGGCGCTCGCCTTCGGCCTGGCCGATGGCGCGCAGGCGCTTGAGAATGCCGGCGGCTTCGATCGGCAGCGGCTCGGGCAGCACCGCGGGCCATTGCTCGGCGGGCTGGCTGGCGGCGTTCTTGATCAACTCGAGCAGCGTTGCGCCGTCCTGGCGGATGGTGCGCGGGTGCATTTCGTCGATCTTGGCCAGCGCCGACAGGGTGTCGGGCTGCCCCTTGGCCATGGGCCACAGCGAGTGTTCCTTGAGGATCCGGCTGCGCGGCACATCACGGCTGCGGGCTTCACGCTCGCGCCAGGCGCACAGCTCGCGCAACACCGCCAACTGCTGCGGGCCCAGCTTCCAGGCCAGCTTGACGTCGCGGTAAAGGGTTTCGGGCTCGACTTCACGGCGCATTTGCGCCACCAGCTCGGCGCCGTCCTCCAGCACCCAGGCGTACTTGTCATCCGACAGGCGCGGGCGCAGGGCGGTGAACAGCTCGGCCAGGTGCACGGCATCCTCGGCGGCGTAGCTGACCTGGGTGTCGGACAACGGGCGCTGCAACCAGTCGGAGCGCGTCTCGCCCTTGGGCAGCTCGATACCCAGAACTTCCTGGACCAGGCGCGAATAGCCCATCGAGAAACCGATGTTCAGGTAACCACCGGCCAACTGCGTGTCGAACAGCGGCTGCGGCAGCTTGCCGGTCAGGCGCAGCAGGACTTCGAGGTCTTCGCTGCAGGCGTGCAGCACCTTGACCACGCTACTGTCTTCGAGCAATTCGCCCAGCGGCTGCCAATCGCGGATCAGCAGAGGGTCGATCAGGTAGGCGCTTTGACCATCGCCGACCTGCACCAGGCCAGCCTTGGGATAGAAGGTATCGACCCGCATGAATTCGGTGTCGACGGCCACGAACGGCAGCGTACGCCACTTCCGGCAGAGTTCGGCCAGGGTCTGGTCGTCACGGATCCAGTGTATTTCGATGGCCACAAGGCTCTCCCACAAACATTGGCGCGCAGTATATACGGCGCGGGCACTGCTCGTGAAACCCGGGCCATCCATGGTGGCGATCAGCGGTAGCGCTGGCGCGCGATCAGTTCCTGGCCGTCAACCAGGGCCGGCACCCGGCAAACATGTCCAGCGACTGCTGGTACACCTCGGTGCGCACCTGCAGCAGGCCCAGCATCGAGTGGAACAGGTTGTCCTGGCTCAGCGGCGTGTCACGCATCTTCGACAGGCAGTCGGTATCGATGGCGAAGTCCTGGCGGTAGCTGTCGGAGAACCAGGCCAGCAGCGGAATGTGCTTTTGCTGGTCAGGGGCAAGCATGTACGGGGTGCCGTGCAGGAACAGGTTGTATTCGCCCAGCGACTCGCCATGGTCGGAGAGGTAGATCATGGCGGTGTCGACCTTGTCCTGGTGCTTGCGCAGGGTGTCGACCAGCGACGCAAGCACCTCGTCGGTGTAGGCCAGCGTGTTGTCGTAGCTGTTGACGATGTCCTGCTGGCTGCACTGGTTCAGGGCGTTGCTGCGGCACACCGGAGTGAAGCGCTCGAAGCCCGCGGGGTAACGCTTGTAGTAGTCCGGGCCATGGCTGCCCATCTGGTGCAGCACCAGCACGGTATCCTTGTCGAGGCTGTCGAGCAGCGCATCGAGGTTCTGCAGCAGGATCTGGTCATGGCACTCGCCATCGGCGCACAGGACCGGGTCCTTGGCGCTGGTGAGGTTGACGTAGTTGAATCGATCGCAGGTGCCTTTGCAGCCGGACTGGTTATCACGCCACTGCACCTCGATGCCGGCACGCCCGAGGATATCGAGCAGGCCCTCGCGGCGGCTGGCCAGGCTCGGGTCGTAGTCCTTGCGTGCCATGCCGGAGAACATGCAAGGCACCGATACTGCCGTCTCGGTCCCGCACGAATGCACATCGGTAAAGCCCAGCAGGCCAGCCTCCTTCGACAGGCGTGGCGTGGTATCGCGGCCATAACCCAGCACACCGAAGTTCTCGGCCCGGGCACTTTCACCCACCACCAGCACGGTCAGCGACTTGCGCTCATGCTTCTGCCAGGCAGCATCGCGACGGGCATCTTCGCCGTATTTCTGGAAGGGTTTGGCAGCGCTGCCGAGCTTTTCGCTGGCATAGCTGAACGACGCCCCGACGATATTGCTGGGGGTCAGCATCAAGTGCAGTTCGTGGTGATTGCGAAACAGCGACGAAAGGCCCTGGTAATTGACCAGGCCGATCGAGCCCAGGGCTGCAACGCAGGCGCCGCTGACGATGAGCTTGCCCAGCAGCTCGCGGTGCCAGGGGCGGTAGGCGATGCGCGCCTTCCAGAGCAACAACGACGGCACGACGCCCAACCCCAGCATATACAGTGCGAACTTCAACGACAGCAAGTCACGCACTTCCTCGATATTGGTTTCGGCGACATTGCGGAACATCCCGGCATCAATAAGTACGCCATATTGATTCATGAAATAGGCGACACCGGCACCACTCATGAAAAGCACAATCAAAACCGGTTTCAACACATACTTGAAGGCCAACAACGTCAATATCAGGTTGAAGGCGAACAACATCAGTACGGCAAACGCCAAGCCCAGCCACAGCCCAACCATGCCGGAGGGCAGGATGGTCTCCAGATGCTCCCAGAGGAACAGATTGAGGCCGATCAACAGGTAAAGGCTGGCCAGCAGCGTGACCCACTCGGTCCGCAGTGATTTGATTTTCAACATGGCGTTCGCAATCAGAGTTTAGAAGCGACCAGGCGTACCCGGGCGGGCACCTTGGGAAGTTGGCCGAACTGTAGAAAGCGTAGCATCAATTTTTTGTGAAAAAGACGCCAACAATCAGTTGTCATGCGTCTTTCATGATTAATTAAAGTTCATTCAGCTGCCATTCAGCCGCGTTGCGACGCTGCAGCCATGCCCGGCGAACCGCTCCCGCCTTCGGCAAACGCAGCTATCCTGAAAGATCAGGACTTTTACCAACCCCTGAAACAGAGGTGAAGAGATGCCAGTCCCGCACGATCTGCTAGCCGACCTGCATATTACCGAAGACAAATTCCAGGCCCTGATCGACAAGGATCAGGACCTGTACAAGCTGCACAAGGAATACAACGCCAAGGACAAGGAAGTGCTGGCCGCCGAAGGCAACGGCACCAACGACGAGGCGGTCAACCGCCTGCGCAAGGAGCGTCTGCTGATCAAGGACAAGATCGAACGGATCATTCATCCGCCCAAGGCTTGAGGTCGTTCGTTGCAACGCCATCGCGGGACAAGTCGGAACGCCGAACTGCCGCTCTCACAGGTGCTACGTAGTAGCTGAAACCGTTGGGTTCCTGTGGGCGCGGCGGTTCGGCGTTCCGACTTGTCCCGCGATGGCGTCAGCCGCCGTTACGCAGAGGCCGCCGCCTGCAACCCCGCCTCGAGGTCATCGATCAGGTCGCGGTAATCCTCGATCCCCATCGACAACCGCACCAGATTCTCGCTGATACCCATCACGCCCTTCTGCTCCGGGCTGAGCGAGTTGTGCGACATGGTCCAGGAATGGTTGATCATGCTCTCCACACCGCCCAGCGAGTCAGCCAGGACGAAGATCGACAACGCTTCGACCAGGCGATTGACCGCGGCACGGTCACCCTTCACACGCAGTGCCACCACCGCCCCGCCAGTGCGCATCTGGCGCTGGCACAGCGCATGCTGCGGATGGCTCGCAAGGCCTGGGTAGAAGACCTGCTCGACCTGCGGGTGCTGCTCCAGGTACTGCGCCACACGCAGGGCGTTGGCGCTCTGGCGCTCCATGCGCACATCGAGGGTCTTCAGACCGCGCAGGGCCAGGTAGCAGTCGAACGGGCCCTGGATCGCGCCCACCGCCATGCTGATCTTGCGCAGGCGCGCCAGCAGTTCAGGATTGCCCGCCACCACCACCCCGCCAGTCAGGTCGGAATGGCCGCCGATGTACTTGCTCGCCGAGTGCATCACCAGGTCCACCCCCAGGGTGATCGGTTGCTGGTTCCACGGCGAGCAGAAGGTGTTGTCGATGCAGGTGAGGATGCCGCGCTCGCGGGCCAGGTCGCACAGCGGCTTGATGTCCACCAGGTGCAGCAGCGGGTTGGTGGGCGACTCCAGCCAGATCATTTTCGTATTCGGGCGGATCGCTGCGGCGACGGCGTCCAGGTCGTTGAGGTCGACGTAGGTGGTGGTCAGGCCGCAGGTGTGTGCCCGGTAGTCCTCCATCAGGCGGAAGGTGCCGCCATAGACGCCATTCATCACCACCACGTGGGCATCCTTGGGCAGCAGCTCGAGCACCGTGGCAGTGGCGCTCACGCCCGACGCACAAGCGACCGCACCGACACCCTCTTCCAGGGCTGCGACGCAGGTTTCATAGGCGTGCCGGGTCGGGTTGCTGACGCGGCTGTAGGCGTACTCGGGGTTATCGTCCAGGCCGCGCTTGATGAACGAGCTGGAGGTGACAATGGCCGGGAAGATAGCGTTGTCGGCGACGCTGGACTGCTCGCCGGCGTGGATGGTGCGGGTGGCGAAATTGCGCGGTTTTTCGGCCATGGTCGGATCCGTTGACTGAAGGGGTCAGGTAGAAAACCGCCACTATCGCATATCCCGGCCCGACCCGCTGCAACAGCGCCAGACGTAGCAAGCGATTCCCCTATTGAGCTACTCTCGAGAAACTTTTTCTGCAAAGCCGGCCCCTATCGCCATGGACAGTTTCGACCAGCACATCCTCACCCTGCTCCAGCGCGACGCCTCGATCTCCCTCAAAGACCTGGCCGAGGCGGTCAACCTGACCACCACGCCCTGCTGGAAACGGGTCAAGCGCCTGGAGGATGAAGGCTATATCCGCGGCCGCGTCGCCCTGCTCGACCCCGAGCGCATCAACCTGGGCCTGAGCGTGTTCGTCCAGCTCAAGACCCAGCGCCACGACAGCGCCTGGCTCGAGCATTTCGCCAGGACCGTGACCGGTTTCGAGGAAGTGATGGAGTTCTACCGCATGTCCGGCGACTGGGACTACATGCTGCGGGTGGTGGTCAGCGACATTGCCGCCTACGACCGCTTCTACAAGAAGCTGATCACCAGCACCGACGGGCTGTCGAACATCACGTCCAGCTTTGCCATGGAACAGATCAAGTACACCACGGCGTTTCCGGTGTATCGGTGAGAAGATCACGGCAGCGGCCTGATGCGCCCTTACCGATCGCTTGATAGATCACACCTATCAAACGGTCGGGCAAAGCAATTTGACGCCCGTGCCTGCAGGTTATAGCGTGGACATTACCCCACCCCACCCTTCCGAGCGCGAACGTGGAACACAGCAGCCAGGCCCTGATCGACGGTTTCAACCGAAAAATCGACTACCTGCGAATGTCGGTGACCGACCGCTGCGACTTCCGCTGCGTCTACTGCATGGCCGAAGACATGCAGTTCCTGCCCCGCCAGCAGATCCTCAGCCTCGAAGAGCTCTACCAGGTCGCCGAGCGCTTCGTCGCACTGGGCACCCGCAAGATCCGCCTGACCGGTGGCGAGCCGCTGGTACGCCAGGGCATCGTCGACCTGTGCGGGCGCATCGCCGCCCTGCCCGGCCTGCGCGAGCTGTGCATGACCAGCAATGGTTCGCAGCTTGGCCGCCTGGCCCAACCGCTGTTCGATGCTGGCGTCACACGCCTGAACATCAGCCTCGACAGCCTCGATGCACAACGCTTCAAGGCCCTGACCCGCACCGGCGACCTGGCCCAGGTGATCGCCGGCATCGACGCTGCGCGCCAGGCAGGCTTCCGCCGTACCAAGCTCAACTGCGTGGTGCTCAAGGGCCGCAATGACGATGAAATCGTCGACCTGGTGCGCTTTGCCATCGACCGCGAACTGGACATCACCTTCATCGAGGAAATGCCGTTGGGCGTGATCAGCGAGCACGAGCGTGGCGAGTCGTTCTACTCCAGCGACGATGTGCGCGAGCGCCTGGAACCGCACTTCACCCTGATCGAATCGGCCGAATCCTCCCAAGGCCCGGCCCGCTACTGGCGCCTGGCCGAAGCGCCGCAGACGCGGGTCGGTTTCATCTCGCCGCACAGCCACAACTTCTGCGCCACCTGCAATCGCGTGCGCCTGACCGTCGAAGGCCGGTTGCTGCTGTGCCTGGGCAACGAGCATTCGATGGACCTCAAACAGGTCCTGCGCAGCCATCCCGGCGACAGCGAGCGCCTGGAGCAAGCGATTCGCGACGCCGTGCACCTCAAGCCCTACCGCCATCACTTCGAGGTGGGTGGCGAGGTGCAGATCCTGCGCTTCATGAACATGACCGGCGGCTGATCGGCCGTCTCTGGAACCGCCTTGATCGTCCATTCCAACACCGACATGCTGCGCATGCTGTTCACCCTGCGCGGCTCGATCGTCAAGCGCATCGCCCTGCGCTGCCTGATGGTGACCCTGCTGGCAGCGCTGATCGTGCTGGTCGAGCGACGCTACCCGGCGCTGTTCTACCCGGTCAGCGCCACGCCCTTCACCCTGCTCGGGTTGTCGCTGTCGATCTTCATGAGCTTTCGCAACAACGCCTGCTACGACCGCTGGTGGGAGGGGCGCAAGGCCTGGGGGCGGATGATCATCGAGACTCGCTCGTTCATCCGCGAAAGCGTGGTGATCGCAGATCCGGCCCTGCGACGTGAGCTGCTGCGCAGCCTGTGCGGCTTCGCCCATGCGCTGAACGCCCGCCTGCGCAACGAGGACGAACTGCGTGGCGCGAAGCCGTGGCTAGCCGAGGGCGCAGTCGGCACCGAACACAATGTCTGCGACGGCATCCTGCGCCAGATCGGCGCGCACTGCTCGCACCTGGCCACCCAGCAGCACATCAGCGAATTCCGCTATACCCTGCTCGAGCAACGCCTGCTGGGGCTGTCGGAGGTGCAGGCGACCTGCGAGCGGATCAAGGGTACGCCGCTGCCGTTCCCCTACACCCTGCTGCTGCACCGCACCATCTATATCTTCTGCCTGCTGTTGCCGTTCGCCCTGGCCCAGCCCCTGGGCTGGCTCGCGCCGCTGTTCACCACCATCGTCAGCTACACCTTCCTTGGCCTGGATGCGATCGGCAACGAACTGGAAGACCCGTTCGGCCGCGACGAGAACGACCTGCCCACCGACGCCATGGTGCGCACGCTGGAGCGCGATGTGCTGTCTGCGCTGGGCGAGCCGCTGCCGCCGGTGCTGGAGCCGGTGAAGCATGTGTTGAGCTAGGGACGGCCGCTCACAAGATTTGTCTACACAGGGTTTTTTGCGTCAGGCTAGGGGCCCGGCGCGAGCGTCCAGTCGATAAGACGTGTCGTGCAGTCCTTCTCTATCGTCAGGCCCGACCATGGACATCAAGCAGCTCAAGTTCCTCATCGCCCTCGACCAGACCCGCCACTTCGGCCAGGCCGCCGCGCTGTGCCACATCACCCAGCCGACCCTGTCGATGCGCCTGCGCAACCTGGAGGATGAGCTCGACCTGGTGCTGGTCAAGCGCGGCCAGCGTTTCGAGGGCTTCACCGAAGCCGGCGAGCGCATCCTGGCCTGGGCCAAGACCCTGCTCGCCGCCCACGACGGCCTGCAGGCCGAGGCCGCCAGTTGCCGCGGCCAGGTGGTCGGCAGCCTGCGCCTGGGCACCGTGCCGCTGGCCAGCTTCAACCCGATGGAGTTGCTGCTGCCGCTGCGCGAGAAATACCCCGAACTGCACTTCCAGCTGAGCTCGCTGAGTTCGGAGCAGATCATCGACGGCCTGAGCCGCAACCAGCTCGACCTGGGCATCTGCTACCTCGACCAGGTCAATGTCAGCTTCTTCGATGTGATCGAGCTGGGCACCACCACCATGGGCCTGCTGCACGATACCCGACACTTCCAGTTCGACGCCGAGCAACTGCGCTGGGAAGACCTCGACGGCCTGCCGCTGGGCCTGCTGAGCAAAGGCATGCACTACCGCCAGTCGCTGGACCTGAGCTTTCGCAGCCGCGGCCTGGAACCCCAGGCCGTGCTGGAAAGCGACTCGACCTTCCAACTGATCCAGGCACTGAACGCCGGCATCTGCTGCGCGGTGATGCCGCTGGACTGCGGCCTGGAAGAGCTGAGCGAACACCTGCGCATCATCCCGGTGGCCGACGCCAGCATTCACAGCCCGGTGGGCCTGTTGCTGCGTCGCAGCGAACCACGCTCGGCCATCGCCGAACAGTGCTTCGACGAAGCACGTGCACTGTTCAGCGCAGGCTGAGCCTGCTCAGCGCTTGGCCAGGCCAAGGGTGCCGAGAAGCAGAGTGCCGTGGGCAAGGGTACGCAGGTGGGGCATGGTGACGACTCCGGTCGTTGGGGTTTTCAGCTCGTAAACGCCCGCCACGCCGGTTTATTCCCTCACCGTCGGTCACCCGGTCAGCGACCTTGCCCTAACTGCGCCGCCAACCACTGCGAAAACACCCGCACCCGCGCCGACAGTTGTCGGCTCTGTGGGTACACCACCGACACCGGCATCGGCGGTGGCGGGCAGTCCGGCAACACTTCGCGCAGGCTGCCGGCCGCCAGTTCCTGGACAATCCGGTAGCGCGGGACCTGAACGATCCCCAGCCCCGACAGCGCCGCGCCGGTGTACAGGTCAACGCCGGTCACCGAAACCCTCGCTGGCAACAAACGCTCCACCACCTCACGACCGACCCTGAACTCCAGGGGCACCGCCCTGCCGGTGGCGCTGGACAGGTAATCCACCGCGAAATGCTGCTGCAAGTCGTCCAGCGTCGCGGGCGTGCCGTGTTGCGCGAGGTACTCGGGGCTTGCCACGGTCACCTGTTCAAGGCTGGCGACCTGTCGGCCGATCAACGACGAATCCTGCAGCAGGCCCGCCCGCAGCACGCAGTCCACGCCTTCGCGCACCAGATCGACCAGGCGGTCGTCCTCACCGATGCGCAGGGTAATGTCCGGGTACTGCGCCAAAAACCCACCCAGCGCCGGCATGACGAAATGCTTGGCCAGGGTGCCCTGCAGGTTGACCCGCAGCAGGCCCTTGGGCGGGGCATTGCGAAAGGCGCTTTCGGTCTCCTCGAGGTCCAGCAACAGGCGCACGCATCGGTGGTAGTAGGCCTCGCCATCGTGGGTCATGCGCACATGCCGGGTGGTGCGCTCGAGCAGGCGCACGCCGAGGCGCTGCTCCAGGCGCTTGATCAGGTTGGTGACGGTGGCCCGCGGGATC
The DNA here is from genome assembly GCF_014268955.1 of Pseudomonas sp. RW3S2. Lineage (NCBI taxonomy): Bacteria > Pseudomonadati > Pseudomonadota > Gammaproteobacteria > Pseudomonadales > Pseudomonadaceae > Pseudomonas > Pseudomonas sp. RW3S2. Next base: position 42,697 of record NZ_JABWRM010000022.1, read on the forward strand.
TGCAGGTCTTCGGCGGCCTGGGAAAAACTGCCGCGCTCGGCGATACGCACGAACACCTGCATTTCCTGGAAGCGATCCATGGACGGGTTCTCCTGGAAGGTGGCGGCTACGCTTGCTTCGCAAGGGAAAAGACGCCAAGGCGATAATTAAAGCAAATGGAACACTGATCGCACCTGCCGCGCAATTATCTTTTTTCGCCAACAGTCCACACTCCTTCCCACACCCACTCAGAAGGATGCCCAGCATGACCTCTCAAGTAGCCTTGATCACCGGCGCCTCGCGCGGCATCGGTGCCGCCATCGCCCGCCGCCTCAGCCGTGACGGCTTCGCCGTGGCGATCAACTACGCCAGCAACGATGACGAAGCCGATGCGCTGGTGAGCGAGATCCGCCAGGCCGGCGGCAAGGCCATCGCCCTCAAGGCCGATGTGTCCAGCGCAGGCCAGGTGCAAACCCTGTTCGACACCCTCGAGCGGCAACTGGGTCGCATCGATGTGCTGGTCAACAACGCCGGCATCCTCAAGGTCGCGCCCTTGGCGCAGACCAGCGACGAGCTGTACGCCCGCAACTTCGCGATCAACACCCAGGGCGTGTTCAACACCCTGCGCGCTGCAGCCACACGCCTGAACGACGGCGGGCGCATCATCAACCTGACCAGCACCACGCTGGCCCTGAAAATGCCAGGCTACGCCATCTACAACGGCACCAAGGCCGCGGTCGAGGCCTTCACCCAGGTGTTCGCCAAGGAGCTGCGCGGTCGCAACATCACCGTCAATGCCGTGGCCCCTGGCCCGGTGGAAACCGATCTGTTCCTGGCCGACAAGACGCCCGAGCAGATCCAGGCCGCCACTCAGGCTCCGCCCCTGGGCCGCCTGGGCCAGCCAGAGGATATCGCCGGTGTCGTCGCCTTCCTCGCCGGCCCCGACAGCGGCTGGGTCAACGGCCAGATCCTGCGCGCCAACGGCGGCGTGGCCTGAGCAGCCGATAACGCCGCCCCACGTTCCTGATCTTCCCGCCTTTCTGCACCCCGGCCCCGGGGTGCTGTCATGCGTGGCGGTTTATCGCCAGGGCCTGTTGTGGTGCAAAAAAAGATGGCACGCGCAATGTTTTCGAGCAATTACTCGAAACTTCCGGACTTTCCCAATAAAAACAGTCAATAACAAATTTAGTGCGCATGACCGCCTGCGAAAGACGACCGCAAACCTTACCGCAAACCCGCCATTTGTTTCACGATAAAGATGACAACTGCGAATGTGTTCACAAACTTCGCGATGGCGGATTACCGCCAACTAATAAACGACACACAAGGATGATCTAAATAGTATCCATAGGGGGGTCAGTTTATCCCCGCCCAACAATGAATCGCGCCGTGGCTGCGCATTGCGCACACACTTAACACCCTTTGCCAGGTATGGCGGGGAACCGCCGGGCGCTATTCGGCTTTTTGTCAGTACACACCGTCATGATCCGTACAGCCCGCGATTTACAATGCCTCCATTCGCCGTCGTCGTCCGGCAAAGCACGTCCGCGACCTCACTCATTCGGCAACCCGAACGCCATACGAATGAAACATTCGGAATTCCGAATAAAACCACGACCGACCTCGGCAGTGCGCATCGTTTCGCGAAAGTTCAAGGACGCCCGTTACCTGATAATCATCGGATCCATGGCACGGTACTTGCCAGAATTTGATCCGTTGCGGAGTCCTTCCGCGACATGCCTTGCGAAAGATGAGCGAACAATGACAAGCGAGTGGCCATTGGCTATCGAAGTTCGCCCGTGCCGCCAAGACAGACCTTTACGTCGGATCGTGCTGTTTATCCTGAACATGTGAAACAACAAAGGCGCCCTTCAAGACCGCCAATAACTAACTCATTCATAAAGGTTTAATCATGCCCCTGACCAAGACCAAGCCCGGAAAGATTGTCGCCCTGGACGCCCTGGATACCCCTGATCCGGAAAACGCCCTGTGCTTTGGGTCCTTCGTGCTATACCCCCAGCAGCATCTGCTGTTCAAGGACGGGGAGCTGGTGCAGTTGGGCAGCCGTGCGCTGCAACTGCTGGTCACGCTGGCGAGCCGAACCGGCGAGCTGTTGGAAAAGAACGAGCTGCTGGCGCTGGTCTGGCCCAAGGTCGTCGTCGAGGAATGCAACCTGCGCGCGCAGATGACCACCCTGCGCCGAGTGCTTGGCGAAGAAGGCGACTTCACCTACATCGTCACCGTACCGGGCCGCGGCTACCGCTTCGTGGCCCCGGTGACCATCCGTGAAATGGCGCCACAACCCCTGCTCGCAACGAAGACCGGCAACGATCTCCCGAGCCTTGGCAGCAGCGTCATCGGCCGCGACGACATTCGCCAGAGCCTGGCCGAAACCCTGCGCAGCCGCCGCCTGCTCACCCTCACCGGCACCGGCGGTATCGGCAAGACCACCCTGGCACTGACGCTCGCCCACGCCATGGCCGAAGACTTCAGCGAGGGGCGCACCTTCGTCGACCTCACCGAGGCTGACCAGCCTGCCTGCGTCGCCGACATGGTGGCGGCGGCGCTGGGCATCGATAGCACCGCACAAGACGCCGTGGCGCTGATCGCCGCCCTGCTCGACGAAGCACGCCACCTGCTGATCCTGGACAACTGCGACCACGTGCTCGAAGCCACCGCGACCCTGGTCGAAGCCCTGCGGCAACAGGCGCCGGGCTGCCATATCCTGGTCACCAGCCGCGAAGCCCTGCACGCCGAAGGCGAATGCGTCCACGAGGTCGCGCCGCTGCCCTGCCCCGCAAACGATCACGTGCTGTGCGCCGCCCAGGCCCTGCTCAGCCCCGCCGTCCAGTTGTTCGTCGAACGTGCCGCAGCGCACGACACAGACTTTGCCTTCGGCGATGCCGACGTGCCGGCGGCGCTCGCACTGTGCCGCACCCTCGACGGCAATCCGCTGGCCATCGAGATCGCCGCCAGCCACGTCCGCGCCTTTGGCCTGGCCTATCTGGTCGAACTGCTCGATGGCGACTTCCGCCTGCAGATGGCCGGCCGGCGTACCGCCCTGCCCCGCCACCGCACCCTGCAAGCCTCGCTGGAGTGGAGCCACGCCCTGCTGTGCACGCAGGAGCAGGCGATGTTCCGGCAGTTGTCGGTGTTCACCGGCAGCTTCACCCTCGCCGCCGCCAAGGCGGTGGTCGAGGTCCAGCCAGGCCCGTTCCAGGACACCGCCTGGCTGGTGGAAAGCCTGATGGACAAGTCACTGCTGGTGGCCGCCGGCGCGCAACCGATCAAGCGCTACCGCCTGCACCACACGGCCCGCGTGTACGCAGCGCAGCAGCTGGCTCTGCATGACGAGACTGATGCTATCGCCCAGCGCCACGCGCAATACACCCTTCAGGAGCAACGCCGCGCGGTACAAGACCTGGAGCGCCTGGACAGCGACAGCTGGCTGGCCCTGCACAGCCCCGGCAGCGACAGCGTACGCAGCGCCTTGAACTGGTGTTTCAGCGACCAGGGCGACGCCTGCCTCGGCGTCGAACTCACGCTGATGAGCGTGCCGCTGTGGCTGCGCCTGTCACGGGTCGACGAATGCCACGCCTGGGTCGACCGCGGCCTGCGTTTCGAGGCCATCACACCTCGCCAGCGCATGCTCCTGCTGACCCTCTCGGCCAGCGTCATGGCCCTGACCCGCGGTGCCGGGCAGTCGATCCGCGACGCCTGGCAGCAGGTGATCGAAGACGCCCGTACCCTGGGCGACACCGAGCATGAACTGCGCGGCCTGTGGGGCCTCTGGCACGACCACTGCTGCAGCAACCAGCACGCCGAGGCGCTGGACCTGGCCAACCAGTACATCCAGCTCAGCGAACGCACCGGCATCCTTGAGCGGCGCATGCTCGGCCGACGCATGCGTGCAACGCCGCTGTTCCAGATGGCCGACTTCGATGGCGCCCGCCAGGCGATCAGCGAAGCCCTGAGTTTCCCGATGATGCCCCGCGCCCACGTCATCGACAGCCACTTCGACCAGGGGATCGCCGCGCGCTCGCTCAAGGCCCAGGTGCAGTTGCTGCAAGGCCAGGTCGGTCAGGCCCTGCTGACCATCGAGGCCAACGTCGAGGCGGCGCTGACCCAGCACCACCCGGCCAGCCTCTGGTACACCCTGAGCCTGAGCGCGATCCCCATCACCCTGCTGGTCGGCCACGAAAAGCGCAGCCGCGAGTTTCTTGCCCGCCTCAAGGACAGCCTGGGGCACCACGAGATGCCGGTATGGCGCCTGTTCGCCCGGTGCTTCGAGCACATCCTGCTGATCCGCCAGGGCAATGCCGAAGACGGCGTGCGCGGCCTGGGCGAAGCACTCGACCAGCTCCATGCGATCGGCGACAGCCCGCTGTACAACCTGGTGCGCAGCGAGTACGCCCAAGGTCTGGCGCAACTGGGCCTGGAGCAGTTGGCCATCGAGATCCTCGACCAGACCCTGGCCGTGACCGCCGCTCGCCAGGAACGCTGGTTCCGTCCCGAGCTGTTGCGCATCAAGGCCCAACTGCTGGCCAGGCCCGATTCGCCCGAACGCCAGGCGCAAGCCCAGGAACTGCTTAATCAGGCCATGCACGAGGCCCAGGAACAGGGCGCGCGATTCTGGGCCGGACGCATCACCGCCAGCCTGTCGCAGTTGACCAGCCAACCGGAGGAAGCCCCCAGGCGCACCAGTCAGGCCTGGGATCAGCGTCGTCAGGAGCGCCTGGTCAACACACAGTTTTCACACAGGTGAGACCGTTTTGTAATTTGCCAAGGTGGTGCGTTCTAGAGGTCGAGCTCGCCTGGGATCAGACTTCCATGAGCCTTTGATGTCGGTCGCGCAACCTGGTCGCCGAGCTCCCGCAAGCTCTCGATAGCGGCACGCTGAAGGCGTCAAAGGTGCTCAGATCAACCGCGCAGCCACCAACAGATCAGCCACGGTCTGGAAGGTGCTGTCCGGCACCGGGTCCCCCGCCACGGTGCGCCGGGCAAGCTCCGCCGCCAGGCGCGCATCCATGGCATGGGGGATCCCCAGTTGCGCAGCTTCGCCAAGCATCCGCACGCTGTCTTCAGGGTCTGCCTGGCACACCACCACCGGCACCGGGGTCTCGCCGCGCACATAGCGCAAACCCACCACCCAACCACCCGCCACCCCCACCATCAACGACGCCCGGCCCAGCCCCAGCTTGGTCGCCATGGCCTGCATTTCCTGGCGCTGGCGGCGCAGCTCGCGCTTGATCAACGGATCGCCATCGGTATCCTTGCGCTCGCGCTTCTGCTCGCTGCGAGTCATGCGCATGTCGCGGCCGAACAGCCAGCGCTGCATCAGCACATCCGCCGCCCCCAGCACCAGAAACGCCGCCAGTACCGTGAACACCAGCGGCTTGAGCACCAGCAGGAAGGTCGACTGCAGGCACTCCGGCCCACACCGCGACGACTCCATCAACGCCTGCAGCGCATGGCGCCCGACCACATAGAACGCCAGCCCCAGCAAGTGCACCTTCACCAGGCCCTTGAGGAATTCCACCACGTTGCGCATGGCGAAGATCCGCTTGAAGCCCTCGGCCGGGTTGATGCGCTTGAAATCCGGCTTCAGCGGCTCGACCGAGAACACCAGCCCGCGCATGGTCACCAGGTTGGTCAGCACCACGGCCGTCACCGTCACCGCCATCACCGGCAGGGTGATGCCGATCAGCAGTTGCTCGGCGGTATCGAGCAGGCGCGGCCACACCGTGGCGAAGGGTTCGATGTAGATCTGCGCGGTCAGGTCCACCAGTGCCGTGACCTGGGCCTTGGCCCGTGGCGCGAGGATGGCGATGCACAGGGTGCAGAGCAGGATCACCACCCCCGACACCAGGTCCTGGCTCTTGGCGACCTGGCCCTTCTTGCGCGCGTCCTTGAGTTTCTTGTCCGTTGCCGGCTGCGACTTCTCTTCGCTGGTGTCAGCCATTGCCCCCCTCCACCAGGCTCTGCAGCACCCCGACCGTGCCGCGAAACTCCGCAAGCTGATCGAGCATCAGCGGCACCAGGAAGCCGATGTAGACCACCATCAGAAGGGTGAAGAACAGGTTCTTCACCGGCAGCGACAGGTCGAAGATGTGCAGGCTCGGCGCCATGCGCGAAAGGTAGGCGAGCATCAGGTCGGTGATCAGCAACGAAATCAGCAACGGCGACACCATCAGCACCCCGATGCGCATCACCTGGTCGAGGATCGACAGCACCGCCGTCAGCGCGGAACCGGCGAACAACGGCGTGAACTGGGTCACCGGCCATAACTGGTAGCTGTGCAGGTAGCCATCGACCATGAGGATGAAACCACCCGACATGAAATACAGCGCGATCAGCATCACGGTGAGCAAGGTTGCCATCACCCCCGACTCTCCCGACGACAGCGGATCCACCAGTTGCGCCATGGTCGAGCCCCGCTGCAGGTCGATCAGCTCCCCCGCCACTTCCGCCGCCCAGAACGGGATGCCGAACAACAGACCGACCACCAACCCGACCAGGAACTCCTTGATCAGCAAGCCCGCCAGCCAGAATCCGCCAAGCTCAGGCGAGGCGGTAAAGGCCGAGAACACCGGCAGGAACATCGGCACCGAAATCGCCACGGCGGCGCAGGTGCGGATCATCCCGGTCAGGCCCAAGCGGTTGAAGGCCGGGGTGATCACCACCACGCCCATGGCACGGGCCGTGGAGAGCGCGGCCGAACTGATCACCGGGTAGGCGATCTCCAGAAAGGCATTGACGAAACCTGCGTCCATGCCCGGTCAGCGCGTCCACAGCGCGAAGTTGTCCAGCACCTGGTTGCCCAGCCCCATCACCTGCCCGGCCAGCAGCGGGCCGACGAAGACGATCAGCAGCAGCACCGCCACCAGTTTGACCACTTGCGGCAGGGTCTGGTCCTGGATCTGCGTCAGTGCCTGCAAGAGGCCCACGCTCAGGCCGACGATGATCGCCACCCCCAGCGCGGGCGCCGACAGCAGCAACACCGTCATCAGCGCCTGCTTCATCAACGAAAGGAACACGTCCTGTCCCATCGGCTCAGCTCCCGTAGCTCAGAATCAGACCATGCATCAAGCGCGACCAGCCGCTCAGCGCAACGAAGAGGAACAGCTTCAGCGGTATCGAGATCAGCGTCGGCGACACCATCGACATGCCCATCGCCATCAACACGTTGGACACCAGCAGGTCGACCACCAGGAAGGGGATATACAACAGGAAACCGATCTCGAACGCCCGCGTCAGCTCTGAGCTGACGAACGCCGGGATCAGCACTACCAGATCGTCGTCGCGCAACTCGGCCCGGGCCTCTTCGGACCAAACGTTCTGCGTGGCCTGCACGAAGAAGCCGCGCTCGCTCTCGTTGGCGAAGCGCGACAGGTGCGCCTGCAAGGGTGGCCTGATCGCCTCGCCCAGCTCCTTGAGCTGCTCGGCGTTCTCCAGTTGCAGGCCGTGGCTTTGCGCGGCCCGGTACATGTCGCCGATCACCGGCGTGGTGACGTACACCGACAGGATCAGCGCGATGCCATAGAGCACCAGGTTCGGCGGCGTCTGCTGCACACCCAGGGCGTTGCGGATCAGGAACAGCACCACGGAGATCTTCAGGAACCCGGTCAGGGTCACCACCGCCAGCGGAATCAGGCCGATGGAGGCGACGACCAGGATGATCTCGATCAGGTTTGGCTGGTAGCCACTCATGATGCGGCAAAGCTCAGCAGGCGCACGCCCAGGCCGTCGCCGATCTTCACCAATTGGCCTTGGCCGACGCGACGGCCGTTGATCATCAGGTCGACGCCTTCGTGCATGCGCGGTGCCAGCTCCAGCACGCTGCCCACGCCCAGCTCGCGCAGTTGCGCCAGGCTCAACTCGACGCTGCCGACCTGGCAGACCAGTTTCAGTTGCAGCTCGTCAAGGCTGCTGTCCAGGCTCGGCCCGGTGCCCTGTTCGCTCATGTGTCGCTCCTTCAAGGCAAGCGCGGTGATAGGGGGTTCGAGTAGTTGCAGGCGTCGTCCGTCGCGCTGCACACGGGCCCGCCACTGGTCGTCCAGGTGCAGGCGCAGATGATCGTTCGACCAGGGGTCGAGCATGACCACATCGCCCGGCAGCAGGCTGCGCAGCTCGGCCAGGCTGAGCCAGGCTTCGCCGCCGTCGACGCCCAGCGTCAGCGCCAGGCCACCGAGGTCGTGGGGCATGGGGGTGGGATGCTGTTCCAGCAATAGGGCGATCTCGGCCCAGGTCGCTGTATCGCAGCGCAATTGCACCGCCAGCGCGCTGTCACCCAGGTGCACCGCCAGGTCAAGGCTCAGCGGCGCCAGCTCGACGCACTGCGCGAGCGCGCGGTCGAGCACGCGGATGGGCTGCGCGAACAACTGCTCCAACGGCGCGATCAGCGTCAGCAGCGCCTGCTCCAGCAACAGCGCCGCGGGCAGGCTCGGCAGCACCATCCCCTCGGGCAAGCCGAGCAGATCGAGGGCACGGGCCGGCACACGCAGTTGCACGGGCGACTCGCCCAGCGACAGCCACAACTCAAGCTGGGGTTCATCCATCACCGCCCCACTCGACGCCCAGGTGACACTCAACGCCGCCTCGCCCAACTGCCCGTGCCAGGGCTGGCGCGGCCGATGCAGGCGCTGGTGCAGGGCCTGCCACTGCGGGTCAAGGCACTCCAGGCTGTGCTCGAAGGCCAGCGCGTCGGCGGGCACCTCGGTGGTCTGGAGGGTCAAGGCGTGAGATCCAGCAAGGGGGCAAACAGGTCTTCGCCTTCATCCTGCGCTTCCCCGACGCGGCGCTCGCCCAAGGCGTGACCTTCGACCAGGGAATCCCAGGCATCGGCCTGGCGCTGGCGAGCGACATGGGCCTGACGCAGGCTCTCCTGGGTCTGCTCCTGCTGCTGGTGATAGTCGTGGGCCTCGTCCAGATTACCCAGCAGCGTCTCCTGTTCGTCCTCCAGCTCCGACAGGTGCACTTGCGCGGCAAGCCAGGCCTTGACCGACAGCCCCTCGCTGAAGCGACCGTAGAGTTTTTCCGCCTCGAGCGCAGAGGTTTCCCGCGCCAGGCACAGCCGCTGGCGGGCGTCGTCGAGGGCCGCATGGGTTTGGCGACAGAGCTGGCGCTGCGCGGCCAGTTGCGCCGACGCCCGTTGTTCACGCAATTGGCGCAGGGTCTGCAGGCTTTTCAGTTCGTGACTCTTCATGGGCGCTCCTCATTCATGCCAGCACCTTGCGCATGTGATCCAGGGTTTGTCGGGCGCCGCTCGGCTCCGCCGCCGACTGGCGCAGGAAAGCTTCGATCGCGGCGTGGCGGGCGATCGCTTCGTCCGCCAGTGGGTCGCTGCCGGCGGCGTATTCACCGATGCGGATCAGCATTTCGATATCGTTGCGCCGCGCCATCAGCTCGCGCATGCGCATGGCCAGCTGGCGTTGCTCAGGGCTGGCGACCTGCTCCATCAGGCGGCTGCGGCTGCGCAGCACATCGATGGCGGGAAAATGGTTGCGCTGGGCAAGCTCGGCGCTGAGCACCACATGGCCGTCGAGAATCGAGCGCGCCTCCTCGGCCACCGGATCGGTCGCCGCGTCGCCTTCGGTGAGCACCGTGTACAGCGCCGTGATGCTGCCCCGGGCTGCGGGGCCGGCACGCTCCAGCAGGCGCGGCAGGGCCGAGAAGAACGACGGCGGATAACCGCGACGGGTCGGCGGCTCGCCCACCGCCAGGCCGATCTCGCGCTGGGCGCGGGCGAAGCGGGTCAGGCTGTCCATCAGCAGCAGCACGTTGCGGCCCTGGTCGCGGTGATACTCGGCCAGCACCGTCGCCACATAGGCGGCGCGGGCACGCTCGGCGGCCGGCCGGTCGGAAGTGGCGACCACCGCCACGGTGCGCGCGCGGGCCTGGGCATCGAGCTGCACGTCGAGCAGCTCGCGCACTTCGCGGCCACGCTCGCCGATCAGGCCGATCACCACCACGTCGGCATCGGTGTTGCGCACCATGCTGGCGAGCAGCGACGACTTGCCCACCCCCGGCTCACCGAACAGGCCCATGCGCTGGCCACGGCCAAGGGTCAGCAGCCCGTCGATGGCGCGAACCCCCACCGACAACGGCTCGACGATCACCTGCCGGGCGAAGGGTTCAGGCGGCTCGGCCTGCAGCGGATAACGGCGCATCGGCCCCAGCGGCGGCTGGCGATCACCATCGAGGTAATCGCCCATGGGGCTGATGACCCGCCCCAACTGGCCATCGCCCACGCTCACCCCCAGCGCCTCGCCGGTGGCCGTGATCTCGGTGTGCGTCGACAAGCCTTCGAGCGAGCCGATCGGCGAGAGAATCGCCTCGTCGCCATCGAAACCGATGACCTCTGCCGCCAGGGCGCGACCACTGGACGGGTCGTGCAGGCGGCACAGCTCGCCGATGCGCACCCCGGCGACGCTGGCACGCAGCAACACACCACGAATGCTGCGGATGGTGCCCTTCATCGGCCGTGGCCGGGCATCGCCCAGGCGCGCGTGCAGGCGCGGCAACAACGCTTGCAAGCTCACGGCGTCACCTCGGCGAACGGCAACAGGCTACGGCGCAGCGCCTGCAACTGGGCGTCCAGCCCCAGCTCCACCGAGCCGACCGGGCTGCTCAGGCGAGCCTGACCGGGCTGCAATTGATCATCGGACTCCACGGCGATCGTCGCCAGGCCATCCGTTTCGCCGTGCATGCGGCGGCGCACGGCCTCGACCTCCAGGCGCGGCACGAACAGCGTCAGCGCCTGGTCCTGGCGAAACGCAACCAGCGCCTTGCGTGTGCACAGCACGATGCGCTCGGCGTCCCCCAGGCTCTCCAGCACTTCGCGGGCAATGCCCAGGGCTAAGTCGGCCAGGCTGTTTTCCAGCCCCGCCAGGTAGGCCTCGACCTTGGCGGCAGTGTCGGCCAGCAATTCGCTGACTGCCTCGGCGCCTTTGGCGCGGCCGAGTTCAAAACCCTCGGCGCGGGCCTGCTCCAGCCAGCGGGCGCTGTCTTCACGGATACGTTCGGCCTCATCGCGGGCGGCCTGCAGGTAATCGCGTCCATCGGTCCAGGCCTGGACCTCGGCGGCACGCAGAATGCGCGACGCCGGACGGCTGGGCAGCTGACTCATTGCACGCTCTCCCGGTTCTCGGACAACGGCATCAGCAAGGCGGCGACCCGACGCACGATGCCAGGGTCGGCCAACGATGCCGAACCTTCCGCCACAGGCATCGGCAGGCGCAATTGCAGCCAATCGCGCAGGTCGGCGGGCTGCTCGTCGAACCAGGCCTGCACACAGCGCGCACCGTCGTGATCGATGGCGGTCAGCAGGTCGTCAGGCTGGCGCAACAGGTCCATTGCCCCGCCCCATTGGCGGTGAGCAATGGCCAGGCCGAAGACCTCATGCCCAAGACCCTGACGCAGGTGCTCGACCACCTCGCGACGGATTTCCCGGCCCAAGGTCGCACCATGCCAGATGGCCCCACACAGGCGCGGCAAACGGGCGAAGTCCTGCGGCGCCAGCAGCAATACCGGCAGGTCCTGTTCGGTCGGTTGCGACACCTGATCCAACGGCTGCAACTGGAAGTGCGCCAGCATCAGCGCCTGCAGGCGCGCGTGGAAACGCGGCGACTCGATCAATGCCTGGATCTGCGCACCGGCGACGTTCTCGGCGAAACAGCGGCGCAGGTGGCGCCGGTCGACAAAGGCCAGAGGCTGCCCCAGCAGGGCCTGCCATTGGGGCATCAGGCTCATGGCGCCTCCGACAGGCTGTACAGCGCACGACCACGACGCTGCTGCCAGTGTCGCCAGCCCAACAGCCCGGCGAGGGCCAGCGCCACCAGCAGGCTGCCACCGAGCAGCAGACGCGCGCGGGACGCATCTTGCTCTAGCATCCAGATGCCCATCACGCTGACCAGGCGCGGCTGCCCCTCGTCTTCGCTCCTGGGGGCCGCAGCCTTGATCGCTGTCACCGACACACCGTCATAGCTGAGCCCGGAAATGCCGTTGGCGACCAGGGTCTTGATCTGCGGGATCAGCGGATTGATGTCGGTGTTGGCGTCATAGCGCACCAGCACCGAGGCCGACGACGGGGAAATCACCCGCTTGAGCAAGTCGTTGTCCGGCAGCACCACATGTACCCGCGCCGAGACGATGCCGTCGATCTGCGAGACGCTGTGCGACAGCTCTTCGCTCAGGGCGTAGACCATCTGCGCACGCTCCTGCACCGGCGAGGACACCAGGCCATTGCTCTTGAACACTTCGCCCAGGTTGGAGAACGACTGCCCCGGCAGCCCGGCCTCGTCGAGGCGGGCCATGGCGTCGGCAAAGCGACGCTCGTCCACCACGATCTTCATCTGGCCGTTGTCCTGGACCTTGCGCGAGGCCGGTATGCCATCGCGCAGCAACACCGCGAGCATGGCATTGGCCTCGCGCTCGCTGAGGTTGCTGTACAAGTCCATGTCACAGGCCTGCAACAGGCTGGCCAGGGCGACGACGATCAGCACACGCAGGGCTCGCCAACGACGGGTCATCGATTCATTGTCCTTTGAGCAGGGTGTTGGCGGAGCCGGAAACCTGGGTCGCGCCACGCACCACCATCTGGGTTTCGATGGAGTAGTCGAACATCCGCCCGAGGGACTCGACGATGTTCGCGACCTGGGTCTCTCCGACCTTGGGCGTGCCCTCGGCGCCCGGCGCCATGAACGGCGACGAGCCCACGGCCGGGCTCGACGATGGCATCGCTGGGCCGCCATGGCTAAGCAACTCGGCCCGAGCGCTGAAGGTGCGCGAACGGTCGATGAAACCATCCAGGCGCTGCATCAGGCTCTCACCGATCTGGTGAGGACTGGCACCTTCAGGCATGCCCTTGGCGCTGTTGGCCATGTGTTCGAAGAGGTTCTGGGAGGCACCAAGCCCCCCTTGTCCTCCTGACGGCGGCAGTGCCGCCGTAGTCGCAAGACTGGCTGTCATGGCCGCTTACTCATCGTCGTCCGAGGACTGGGCTTCGTTCAGCATTTCCTGCGCCTTGGGCATGATGATGAACTGCCCGCCGATCATCACGGCCTGGTTCACCAGCGCCTCCTGGAAGCTTGGATCGTCAGAGGCGTCCTGGGATTTGCCGAGCGCAGCATCGAAGCGCGCTTCAGCGCTGCTCGGGGTGCTGCCGGGGGTATCGATCGGGGTAACGGCCATGGGGCTTCTCCTGGTTGGTTTTTCAGTGATCGCTGACGCTGGCGCCGCGGAACACCCGGATACCCCGGGAGGCTGCGGACGTCGCGACGGGTTGGGGTCGGTTGTCGAGGTGCTGCTGGATCATGTTCAGGTAGGCGGGCGGTCCGGACACCAGCAGCTCGTCGCGGTCGGCGCCAGGGCGTTGCGACAACTGGCGGCCGTACACATCGAGGCTTTGCAGGTAGTCGCGCAACTGCTCCAGGTCCAACCCGGGCTGGCGACGGAACAAGCGCGTGGCCACTTCATCGTTGCTATTGATGTAGAGCACGTTGCCGTCGTAGTACCAACCCAGCGCGTTGCTGTCGCACAGCTGGGTGAGGAATTCGCCGGCAGTGCTGCTGCGCAGTGGGCTGCGAGCCTTGCCGCGGACCTTGTCGGACACCACCACGACCTGCTCCAGGTTCTGCCCGAACTCGCTCAGGGCGCCGCGCAGGTCCTGGTCGACCAGGGCGTAGGCATAGGGTTGGGCGAACCAGGCGGGGTCACCCTTGCCTTCATCGCTGCGCGCAGGCAACGACAGCACGACCAGCAACAAACCGATGAGCCAGAGCGAGTTACGCATGTGCAATCACCTCTTTGGCAGAGGTCACAGGTGTGAAATCGTATGAAGCGCAGTCGAATTCACACATCAAGTCGCTAGAATGGCCACTCAGTCGCCCGGTCGAGTCCTTTCCATGCCCAAGCGTTTGCCGTCCACCCTGCTTCTGATCGCCAGCACCTTGCTCGGTGCCTGCACCAGCCAGCCACACAGTGCCGACGATGGCTACGATCGCCTCATGCACCTGGCGGGCGATCTGCAGCAGCGCGGCGATACCGCCTCGGCTGCTGCGCTCTACCAGAATGCCGCGCAGCAACCTGGGCGCCATCCCGAAGCCTGGCAGAAGCTGGGCGACACCACGCTGGCCGCGGGCGATGCGCGCGCGGCCGAGCGGGCCTACCAGCAGGCGCTTGAACTGCAGCCGGACAACCTCGACGCCCTGCTGGGGCTGGGCAGCGCCCAACTGCGCCAGGGCAAGCTGGAGCGTGCGGTCACGTCCCTGAGCCAGGCGGCCGAACGTGGCAACCGCGCCGATGCCTGGAACCGTCTGGGCATCGCGCAGATCCTGCGCGGCCAGGCCGTTGCCGCCCAAGGTGCATTCGCCAAGAGCGTGGCGCTGGCACCGAACGACCTCGACACCCGCTGCAACCTGGCCCTGGCCTACGCCCTGGGCGGTCAGGCGCAACGGGCCCTGGACACCGTGCGCGTGGTCGGCCAGTCGCCCCGTGCCCTGCCCCGGCACCAGCGCAACGAACTGTTGGTCACCGTACTGGCCGGTCGCGAGCAGGACGTCGCCGGCCTGCCCCTGGACGATCTCTCCGCCAGCGAACGCCAGACGCTGCTCAACGAAGCCCGGCGCATCAAGGCGATCCCGGATGCCCAGGCCCAGGCCCGCGAGCTGGGCCTGGTGGACGGTCGCTAGCATCTGCACATGCGCGCGTTTCATTGCTTCTCCTGGCGATCGGCGCGCGCTTGCTGTTCATCCTGGCGTCGACGCAGCTCGGCGCGATCGTAACCTTCGATATAGACCTGCGCGGCGCGTCCCACGGGCGCCGCCATGGTCGGGCCGGTCGGCCGACCCTGGGCCAGGTCGTCCGGCTGCTCGACCATGCGCATCAGCGTGAGGTTGTTGGCGCAGCCCGGCGGCAGCAGCGGCACGAAGTCCTCTTCGAGGCCGAAATCATCCTTGCTCGCCGGTTTCAGGCATTCCACCGGCAGGATCTCGGTGCTGCCGTTGGCCAGTGTCTTGTGCTGGAAATCAGGGGAGTAGGAGACCGGCTCCAGGTGTGTCTGGCAGCCAGCCAGCAGTGCCAATGGCAACAGCCAGCAGAGCCCGGCGGGGGCGCTGATCATCGGCTTGGAAAAAATCGATTTCATGGTCACCCCCAAAGTCAGTTCATGTAGAAGCCGAACTTGCCGCCACTGCGTGGCCCCGCCGAAGCGGTCGCAGGGCCCGGCAGGGCATCGAGGGGGGTGGCCAGGTCGCGCTCGCGGGTCGGCTGGACCAGGTACGGGGTGATCAGGATCACCAGCTCCGTCTCGTTGCGCTGGAAGCGCTTGGAGCGGAACAGGTTGCCCAGGATCGGCATGTCGCCGAGCATCGGCACCTTGTCCATGTCCTGGCTGCTTTCGCGCTGGAACAGGCCTGCAATGGCAAAGGTCTGGCCGCTGCCGACCTCGACCCGGGTATCGGCACGCCGCACGCGGAACGACGGCACCCGGTAGCCGTTGACGTCGGTGGTGTCCGAGCCCATCAGGCTGCTGACCTCGGGGCGCACCTGCAGGGCGATATGGCCGTTGGGCAACAGCGTCGGGCTGAACAGCAGCGACACACCGAAAGGCTTGTACTCGATGCCCACCAGGTCACGGTTGACCGGCACCGGCACGGGGATTTCGCCGCCCGCCAGGAAGCTTGCGGTCTGCCCGGTCATGGCGGTGATGTTCGGCTCGGCGAGGATCTGCAGCACGCCATTGCTCTGCAGGGCTTCAAGTATCGAGTCGATGTTGACGTTGCCCGAACTGAGGCCGGCGCTGATGACGTTCGATGCACCGCTGGCGGCGTCGGCGGCAAGGCGACCACCGGTGATCAAGCCAAAGGAAAAGGTGCCGTTGTTGAACAGTGCGTTCCAGCTCACCCCGTAGCGCAGCAGCTCGGAACGCGAGACTTCGGCAAAGCGCACGCGGATGTTGACCTGGGCAGAACCGGCATAGGTCGCGGCGTTGACCGCTGGCACCGGGCTCTGGTTGTCGAGCAGTGCATTGAGGTCACTGGCTTCGCCGACATCCCTGACCAAACCCTTGGCCACCAGCTGATTACCCACGGCGCTGACCTGCGCGCCGCTGGCCGGATGCAGGTCCTGCAGCGGACGGCTGACGCTCTGGGTGGCGTTGTTCACCGACAGGCTCAAGGCCGCCAATTGCTTGCCCGCGTCGTCAAGAGCAATCAGGCTGGTCTGCCCCGGCGCCTTGCCGAACACGTAGATCACCCCGTCGGACACCACTTGCAGGTCGGCGATTCCCGGCTCGGCGACCAGCACCGACGCCACCGGCGCTTTGAAATGCAGCACCCTGCCCTCGCCCGATGCCAGGTCCAGGCGGCCATGGCTGCCGGCCGCGATCTCATCGGCAGTGGCCAGGAAGGACAGCAGCAACCCGACCAGGCCGAGCCACAGCCGGTAATGAAGCACAGCGCCAATGCGTGATGAACCGATCATGAAGCACTCGCCAGAGAAGTGACCGAGGCACCGCTGGTGGAGCGGCGTTGAGAGGTGTCGCCAAGTTCGAGAGTGCCCACGGCCTGCAGGTTGTATTCACCGGCCAACTCGCGGAACGACAGCACAGCCAGCTCCAGGTCTCCACGCAGCACCAGGCGGCGCAGATAGCGGCGCAATTCCGGGTGTACCAGCAGCACACTGGTGCGGTCTTCGGGCAGGCGCTCGCAGGCCTGGCGCAGTTGCAGCATCAAGGCGCGGCTGACCTGCTCGGGAATCGCCTCGCGACTACCGTCCTGACGCCGTATCCCAGTGCGCAACTGCTGCTCCAGCACCGGCGCCAGCACCAGGGCGCTGATCACCCGGTTGCGGTCGGCATATTGGTGGCTGATCTGTCGGGCCAGCGCTGCGCGCAGGTGTTCGGCCAGGTGCGCGGCGTCGGCATCGCGGCCTCCCCAATCGACCATGGCCTCAAGCAAGGCGCGCTGGTTGCGGATCGACACACCCTCTGCAACCAGGTAGCGCAGGGCTTCGGCCATACGCTGCAACGACAGGTTGCGCAGCACTTCCTTGATCAGCTCGCCATAGCTGCCCTCGATGCTTTCCAGCAGCGCACGGGTCTCCTGAATGCCGAGGAAATCTGCCGCGTAGCGGCGCAGGGTGCGCTCGACCGTCGCCCGCAGGACTTCCTCGGGGAGCATGAAACCGACGCCCGCCTGTTCCAGACGCTCCTGGTACTCACGAGCGATCCAGTGGGCGCTGCGCGCGGCCAGGGGCGAGTCGGCTTCGATCATCGGGATGTCGAGCAACTGCACATTGACTGGGTCGTCCCTGAGCAGCAGGCAATCGGCAGGCAGTTCACCTTCGCTCACCGGCACGCCTTCAAGTTCGATGACGAAGCGCTGGGCGGCGCTCTTGGCGTCCACATGCACGGCGGCCAGGGGCACATCGATGCCGAGCTCGCCACGGATCTCGTGGCACAGCGCCTCGAAGCGCTGGCGTAGCGGCTGCTCCGGCGCACTGGTCGCAAGGCCCGGCCCCATGACCAGGAGGATACGGCAGTCGAGCGGCTTGCTCGCCGACACGCTGGCCTCCACCGTCGGCATCTGGGGTTCGTCCTCGGCCTCCGGTGTTTGCACAGGCTCAGCCTGCTCGATCGCCTGGCGACGCTTGAGGTAGAACGCCGAGCCACCCAGCACTGCGGCAAGCACGAAGAACACCGCCGCCGGGAAGCCCGGCAGCAGGCCGATGCCCAGCAGGATCAATGCAGTGAGAAACAAGGCACGATGGCTGGCGCCCAACTGGCGAATGATCTCCGTCCCCAGGTCACCGCTGGCACCGTCGCTGTTGACGCGGGTCACCACGGTGCCGGCCGCCACCGAAATCAGCAGCGCCGGAATCTGTGCGATCAGGCCGTCACCGACGGTCAGCAGCGAATAGGTGTGCACTGCGGTGCCGAACGGCATGTCGCGCTCGACCATGCCGATCAGCATGCCGCCCAGCAGGTTCACCGCGAGGATCACCAGGCCGGCGATGGCGTCGCCCTTGACGAACTTCATCGCACCGTCCATGGCGCCGAACATCTGGCTTTCACGCTCCAGGCGCGAACGACGGCGACGGGCTTCGGCCTGGTCGATGTCGCCGTTGCGCAGGTCGTTGTCAATGCTCATCTGCTTGCCGGGCATGGCATCGAGGGTGAAGCGCGCGGCCACCTCGGCAACCCGCTCGGCACCCTTGGTGATGACCACGAACTGCGCCACGGTGATGATCAGGAACACCACCAGGCCGACCACCACCTGGCCGGCGATGACGAAGTCACCGAACGCCTGGACGATATGGCCGGCATCGCCGTGCAGCAGGATCAGCCGCGTGGTGGTGATCGACAGCGACAGGCGGAACAGGGTGCTCAGCAGGATCAGCGGCGGCAGCGCCGAGAACTCCACCGAGTGGTTGATATAGAAAGCGACGATCAGGATCAGCATGCTCAGGGCGATGTTCAGGCCGATCAGGCCGTCGACCAGATAGGTCGGCAGCGGGATGATCATCATCGCGATGGCCATCAGCATGAACGACACGATGATCACGTCGGTGCGCTGGGAGGCCGCACGCGCCAGGCCGTTGAGGCGATCGAGCGGGCTCATCGGGCGGCCCTGCGTGCACTGAGGTAGCGCTTGAAGCACTGGCGCGCTTCGTCCTTGCGCCCGCCGCGCCACAGGGCATGGCTGCGCAGCAGCAACAGGCCGGGTGATTCGCCTTCCTGCTCGGTGAGGCGGTCGAGCGCGTTCAGGGCACGACTGGCGTTGCCGCTGTCGGTGAAGGCCATGGCCAGGTAGCGCAGCAGCGTGCCGTCCTGCGGGGCCATCTGCGCGGCGATCAACAGCATCACCAGCGCGCGCTGGGGCTGACCGCTGCGGCGGTAGAGGTCGCCCAGGCCCTTGAGTAGCTCGATGCTGTCGTGTCGTTCGCGGGACATCATGGTTCCTGCACCTCGGCGCGTTGCTGCTCCAGGGACTGGCGCAGGTGTATCTCTTCACGAAGCAGGTCTTCGGCCAGATCGCGGATCTCCGGTTCGGCATCCAGCGACGGCATGACTTCGTCCAGCAGGTACTGCAGCAGGTCCAGCGCACGGGTGCCGCTGAACAGGTCCGGGTTGATCTCCTCGCCGGCGCACGCTTGCTCGAGCTCTGCGCGCAGCGAGCGGCGACCAGCCACTTCACGCTTGCCCAGCAACGCATCGAAGCGAGCATTGGGGCGCGCCTGCAGCGGGCGCACGGCCTCGACGGAGGGGGTCTTTTCGGTGGAAGACGGCAACAATGGCCGCGGTTCGATCCTCATGCTCGGTCCTATAGGGTCAGGGTGAAGCGTTCTTCACCCCTGGCCAGGATCACCTGGTCGCTGTCGATACGTTCCAGCATCCAGCCGTCGGCCAAGGCCGCGCCGGGATAGAGGCGCTTGCCGCTTTCGCTGATCACATAGGGGTTGTTGCCGAACCACACCGCCTGGAAGCGCACCCGTGGACGGGCGACATCGGCCTGGGCGGTGACCGTGCTGTGCAGCATCACCTGCTGGCCGTAGCGCTGGTCGTAGTCCTGGCGTACGGCGAGCCAGCGCGCCTTCTGCGTCAGGTCCAGGCGCCCCTCGGCCAGCAGTTGCCCGCCTGCTTCGCTGAGCCGTACGCCTTCCAGGCCGTTGACCTGCAGCTGCTGCCCCAGCCATTGATGGGCCTGCGCCAGCGAAGGCAGCTGCGGTGCACGCGGCGCAGGCATCACGCTGGCGGCCAGGGGTTTGGGTGGCTCGCCACGCACGGCGTAGGCGAAGGCGCAGATCAGCATCAGGCCCAGCGCCAGCGCAACGTGGGTACGGGTGAATGCCGAGGCGTTCTGGGGCTGTGCGATCGCGGCAGCGGCGCGCGCGAGCTGTTCGTGCTCCAGGCTCAACCGCGCCTCACCCAAGGCGATACGCAGCGGCAACTGAGCGCGATAACCGCTGCCCAGCGGAACGATGATCGCCCGTCCCTGCTGGTCTTCGACCCGCACTTCGCCGCCCACGGCCTCGACCGCGACCTTGCCGTCAGCCAGGCGCAATACCAGGTGGCGGGGCTCGACGCCCGGGTCATTGAGAATGAAGTCGGCATCAGGTGTGCTGCCGAAGGTGTACTGGGTGCCGTCCAGACTGATCCGGCCACCCTGGTGCAGACCCTGGGTGACGCTGAGGACCGGCTTGGAGGCTGTCGCGCCACCGGTGACGGCGGCCAGAGCAGTAAGGGCTGTCATGGGCGGGGCACCACCGTGAATAACACGGACAACGGCCATTCAGGCCCTTGCCGAAAAATGCGTCGTTGCAAGACATGCGGGCGGAGCAACCTCCGCCCGCAGGGCACAACGTCAGTTCTGCGGACGCTGTTTGGTGGCGTCGAGCTCAGCCTTCTTTGCCGTGGTCAGCTCGGTGATCTTGGCCGACTTCTCGATAGCCATGTTGAAAGTGGCTTCCATCTTGGCGATTGCTGCGTCTGCGCCGCCACCGCTGCTTGCTGGAGGTACGTTGCTCATGGTGATACTCCTTCAGGATAGGGATTCATAAGAAGCCGCTTTGAGGCGGGTAGAAGTCCGTGCAAGACAGCGCCTGAGGGGAAGTCTGGCAGTCGCTCTCTAACACGGGGCCCATGTTAGGCAATGAATATTCGCCACTGCTGTGAAACGTTGTGAAAGGTTGGGAAAACTCTTGATACAAACCACCAGATAGCACCTTTACACAGGCTACAAGCCAGGCACAGCAAGGCCTTCAGCTGAAAAGCCGAATACCTTTAAATGTCTCGGATGGGGTAAAATGCGCTGTATTTCTGGTCGAAACAGCCGGCAGTCAAGTTCAGCTATCGAACAAACTTAGTCACTCAGGAGGCATGACAGGGCAAATATTACAAGGCGGCAGGATGAACGGATAAATAATCACTTCTGTGAACTCAATCAACTTTGCGCCTGTAGAAACAGCGAAAACAACTCGGACTGTGACTTGATCCCCAATTTGCTGTACATGTGCTTGCGGTGCACTTTCACGGTCTCGGCGGATATCGCCAGCTTGCGCGCGATCTCCTTGCTCGAACAACCACTGAGCATCAAGCGCCCCACTTCCAGTTCCCGTGCAGTCAGGGGTGTCTGCAGCGCCTCGACGGTTTCCTCCAGGCGGCTCTGCCAGCGTGGCGCCGGTGGCGTGGCCTGCTCCAGCAATTCGCGCTCGAACGTCATGCGCTGGCGCATCAGCCCGGCCACCCAGGGGCGCAGCAAGTCGAGCAGGGTGATCTGCTCGGCGCTGAAACGCCCCTTGGTCCCCAACGACAGGCACAAGGTGCGCTCCTTCTCCAGCTGCACATTGAACTGCACCTCGTCGGCGACCACGTTCAGGCGAAAGTAGCGCTGGTAGTAGTCGGTCTGCTCGAAGCACTCCGGCGCCACGTCCGCCAATTGGAACAGGCCGCTGCCCGGCGCCTCGCGGCTGGCGATGTAGAACGGATCGAGCAGGTACAGGCCCTTGAGGTAGTCCTGGAACAGCGGGTCGGGCCCGCCGTCCTCGCCAGGACACTCGGCGAACACTTGCGGTCTACCATTGCTGAAGAGCAAGGCCACCCAGCTGTCGAACGGCACATACTGATCGAGCAGGCGCACCAGGGCGAGCCAGAAGCCGGGCTTGTCGAGTGTCTCGACCAGGTGACCGACCGAGCGGTGCCAGGCCAGGTCCTGCAGCGTAAGGTTCATGCCTCTACCCCTGTTGGGTTACCACGTGGGCGTAATTACCCCCGATACGGTGGCCGACGCATACTCGGGCAAGCCTTGCCTCGGTCCGATGCGCATTCTGACCGTTTTTCACCGGGCGGTCATGTCACCGCCATGGCTCGGGCATTTCAATAAAAGATTGGGTCTATGAGAACAGCAATGAAGGTCGAACTCGTGCAACTGGTGGGCCGCGACGGTGACACCGCCTACAACCTGAGCCGCACCCTGGAGGCGATCCACGCCTGCCCTGCCGGCACCGACCTGGTGGTCTTCCCTGAAACCCAGCTGATGGGGTTCCCCAGCGAGGACAACATCGCAACCCTCGCCGAGCCCCTCGACGGCCCCAGCGTGCGCGCCGTGCAACAGGCAGCGCGCGAACGTGACGTCGGCGTGGTGGTCGGCATGGCCGAAGCGGGAGACGACGGCCGCTTCTACAACACCACCCTGCTGATCACCGCTGAAGGCATCGCCCTGAAGTACCGCAAGACCCACCTGTGGGCGTCGGACCGCGGCATCTTCACCCCGGGCGACCGCTACGCCACTGCGCTGTTCAAGGGGGTGCGGGTGGGCTTGCTGATCTGCTTCGACATCGAGTTCCCCGAAAGCGCCCGCGCCCTCGGCCAACTGGGCGTCGAGCTGATCCTGGTGACCAACGGCAACATGGACCCCTATGGGCCGACCCACCGTACCGCGATCAGTGGCCGCGCCATGGAAAACCAGGCGTTTGCAGTGATGGTCAACCGCGTCGGCGAGGGGGATGGCGCCCTGGTGTTCGCCGGCGGCAGCGCGGTGGTCGACCCATACGGGCAGTTGCTCTGCGAAGCCGGGCGCGAGGAGTGCCGCATCGGGCTGGAACTGGACCTGGCGCAACTGGATGTTGCCCGTCGCGACTACAGCTATCTGGCCGAGCGACGCTTCGTCCTGCCGGGCGAAGTGCGCGAGCACGATAACGGCCTGCGCGAGCTGGTGATCGGGGCCTGAACACCAGGTCCTGTGCCGGCAATCAGCTCCTGTTCCCACACAGGTATCGGCGCCAGCCTTGGGTCTGGTGCAAGACGATTGCTCGCACATTCGAACTCTGCATAACAAACATAATCTGGAGTAAGCAGTAATGGCCCGACTCAAGCGAACCCTTTCGCTCAGTGCGGTGGTGCTGTTTGGCATCGCCTACATGACCCCGATCATCGTCCTCGGGACCTTCGGCATCCTCGCCGACACCACCGGCGGCGTGGTGCCCTCGGCGTACCTCGCCGCCTCCGTCGCCATGCTGTTCACCGCCCTGAGCTACGGGCGCATGGCCGCCGCCTTCCCGGTGGCGGGCTCGGCCTACACCTATGTGCGCAAGTCGATCAGCCCGAAACTGGGTTTCCTGGCCGGCTGGGGTGTGCTGCTCGACTACCTGTTCCTGCCCATGGCCATCTGGCTGATCGGCGCGGCCTACCTGCACTCGGCCTTCCCCGCCGTGCCGCAAGCCGTCTGGGTGCTGGCGTTCATCGGCGTGACCACGGCGATCAACGTGGTCGGCCTGCGCCTGGCGAAGAACATCAACGGCGCGCTGATGCTGGTGCAGTTCCTCGTTCTGGCGGCCTTCGTGGTGCTGGCGATCCACTATGTGCTGGGGGACGCGAGCAAACCGCTGTGGTCGCTGGAGCCGTTCTTCAAGGAAGGCGTGCAGTTGCCGCTGATCATGAGCGGTGCAGCGATTGCCTGCTATTCGTTCCTGGGCTTCGATGCGGTGAGCACCCTGACCGAGGAAACCCACGAGCCGCGCAAGAACATCCCGCGGGCGATCCTGCTGATTACCCTGATCGGTGGATTCCTGTTCATCGCCGCCAGCTACTTCGTGCAGCTTGCCCACCCCTCCACCCAGTTCGAAAACGCCGACTCGGCGGCCTACGAGATCGCCCGCAACATCGGTGGCGACCTGTTCGTCAGCCTGTTCCTGGTCGGTTTGATCGTCGGCCAGTTCACCTCGGGGCTGTCCGCCCAAGCCAGCGCCTCGCGCTTGCTGTTCGCCATGGGGCGTGACGGTGTACTGCCCAAGGCATTCTTCGGGCGCCTGAGCGAGCGCTTCGGCACCCCGGTCGGCAGCATCGTGCTGTGCGGCGTGGTGGCGCTGCTGGCGTTGCACATGGATGTCACCACCTCCACCTCGTTCATCAACTTCGGCGCCTTCCTGGCCTTCAGCCTGGTCAACCTGTCGGTGGTGTTCCACTACTGGATCGGCCGTGGCGAACGCGGGCCACGCGCGGTGCTGCTGTTCCTGGTGTTCCCGCTGATCGGCCTGGCGGCAGACCTGTGGCTGATGGTGAGCCTGGATCACCTGGCGATCTACCTGGGCCTGGCCTGGCTGGCGGCGGGAATCCTGTACCTGGCAGTGCTGACGGGTGGGTTCAGCAAGCAGCCGCCGGAGATGCATTTCGAAGAAGCGTGATCGGAGGGCACCGGCCACGCCGGTGCCCTTCCTGCCATCGCGGACTACAAGGATCCGAAGCTAAGCTCGACGCTCAAGCTGCCCAGGTTGTCGCGCAGACCAACCCCGTAACGCCCCTCCAGATCGTCATTGATGCACAGCTGCAACTCGCCCTTCTGGCCACGCGGCAACTGCACCTTGTCCCCTATCAGGAACGGCGTGCCGTTACTGCCGATACGGCCGATCAGCGCACCTTCGTTCTGCCCGGGCAAGGTATAGCCAGGTTTGGCGATCAAACCCGCATGACCACTGGCGCCCACGAACCCGGTAGCCGGGTTGGCTGTCCACTGCCCGCCCTTGCACACCGCCAACTGCCAACTGTGACCATTGACCTGCACACCGGTCCCCTGCCAGGCCTGGTTGGCCTGTACCTGCACGGTGCGCGCAAGCAGGTCGCTGGCCACCACATCGGCGGCCTGGAAGGTCAGCGCAGTGATGGTCAGGGTGGGGTTGGCGGTACCGGTGGTGGGGAACACACCGTCGCCGACCAGGAACAGGTTCTTGTGGTCCCAACTGCGCTGCTGCTTGTCGACCACCGATTTGCCCGGGTCGCTACCCATGCGGTAGGTGCCCATCAGGTGCCCGGCGCCGTAGAACGCATAGCGTTCGTTGCCATGGTCGAACACCGTTTGCGGTCCAGGTTCCTTTTTGGGGTGGAAGTCGGTCAACTCGCTGGCGCCCATCAGCTCAGTGATGATGTGCGTCGCGGCCAAACGCGCCTGCCTGAACCCTTCCTTGGTGTAGTCGGAGAAATCATATTCGATCTCCGGTCTAGCCAGCCCGAGGCCATCGGTGAGGGTATCGCTGACCTTCACTCGACACAGCGCCTTGTCCGGGTCTTTTTCCAACTGCTCGACCAGAAAGCCCAGGCGGAACTGGCGAGTCAGCACGCTGTTGAGCTGCTGCACCAGTGCCTGGCCAGACAGTGCCGACTTCTTGGGGTTGGTCCCGCCCTCGTTGGTCCCGTCGATGTAGTCGCAAACGGCCTTGTACGGATCCTCCTGCGACCAGTTCCAGCCCTCGTTGCCGATCTCGATACGCCAGGCCGCATGTTTCCTGCGAAAGTCGCCGTCACGCATTTCCTCGATGCCTGAAGTCGACAGCGGGCCACGGAACGGGAACAGCGGTTTACCCTCGGGCATCAGGCCCCAGGCCAGGTACACCGGATGGTCCGACAAGCCACAGCCAAGCTGCTTGCTGCTGTTGGCAACCCCATCCGGCCAATCCTTGCTCTTGGAATTGAGCAGCAGTTTCGGCGTCTCGATGGCATGGGCGGCGATGACGTAACGCTGGCCCTGGGCCACGCCATCATTGCGCTTGCCATCGGCCTGGTACTGGATGAACTCGATGCCACTGACTTGCTTGTCGGTCACCAGCACCTTGCTGGCCACGGTCTGGTAAAGGATGCGCACGTTGCCGGTGTCCAGCGCCTTGGCCATGGTCACGGTGGCATCGTACTTGGCCTGGATCGGGCAGATCGGCGTACAGCTGGTATTACCGGCACAGACCCGCCGCCCGTTGTCGTTCTGCGAGTTGCGTCCGGCCGGGGTCGGGCGCACCTTCAGCGTGATGCCGTTATAGAGCTTACCGTCGATTGCCTTGGCCACGCCCTGGTCGACCAGCGAAGGCGGGATGCCGTGCATGCGGTACTGGTAGCCCTCGGGGAAGGTCACGCCGAGATAGGACTGGGCCGCCACGTCGGCAGACACGCCCATCTCCTCCTCGGCGCGGCAGTACGCGGTCTGCAGGTCGGCATAGCTGATCGGCCAATCGACCCCGACGTTGTAGGCCGACTTCATGCGAAAGTCATTGGGCAACAGGCGCAGTGCGGTGCCCATCCAGTGCCACATGGTGCCGCCACCGACCCGCTCGTAGGTGCTGGCGAACAGCAGCGGCCCTTTCTGTACCAGATAGCTTTTCTCATCCTTGTGCGGGTCGTTGCTAGCGACCGTGATCACGTCCTTGATGGTCGCTCGGGGAGCGAACTGCTTGTCCGGGGTCTGCTCCATCTGCTCAGGCGGATACGGCGATTCGGGCGACTTGAGCACCGCGGTGTAGAAACGCTCCAGATACTCGCTGCGGTTCGGCGGAATCGCCGGCCCCGACTCCAGCACCAGTACCTTGAGCCCGGCCAGGCCCAACTGGTAGGCCATCACGCTGCCGGCCATGCCGGCGCCCACGACGATCACATCGGCTTGCTCGATGTTCTTGGCTTGTACGAGGCTCATGGCTGCTGCCCTTCCTTGGCTTTGACACCGGTGAATTGCTCGAGGGTTGGTGGCTGCTCGGCCCAGTAGCCGAAGTGATACTGGCTATAGCCCATGGGATGGGCCTGGGCGATCTTCCACGCCCAGCTTTCCTTGTAGGCCTGGTCGGAAACCACGTGGATATCACCTTTGGTTTTCTGCGCGTCCTTCAGGTCGTAGGGCTGGTACCAACTGCCCAGCAGCCAGAGCTTCATGATCGAACGCGCGCCCTGGGCGATCGGTGAATCCTTGCGGTCCAGAATGGCGGCGGCGATCTCTTTCTCGGGCCGGCCCTTGAGGCTGACAAACAGCTCCAGCAGATTGCTGAAGGCTGCCGCGCCCATGCCGCTTTGCGCTGTGGCGAAAAACACCGGTGGCAGGTTGACCGGGTCGTCGGACGGGGCAAGGTGGTCGCTGGACAGGCCCGTCAGCAGCGCCGAAAGCTCAATGAAGTTCTGCAGGTTCTGGTCGTTCATGGCATCACTCCTTGGCGCCAGTGGATTGGGCACGTTCAAGCAGGAAGGTGAAGTCCGCGAAGCTGGTACGCGGCGATTCAGTCACCCGGGTGGTCGCGTTGTTGTGGCACTCCATGCAGCTCGAAGACGCCTGCGGCACGGTGCCCTGGTTGTAGGTTTCCAGCGTGGCGTTGGCCAGGAAGCTTGGCGCCGGAGAGCCCAGGGGGTTGACCGGGTCCGGTACCTGGCACTTCGGATCCTTGGCGGGCTTGGTCGGCCATTGCGTACTGACCAGTTGGTAGTTGGCCCAGACCGTGCCGGCCAGCGCGCCTCGCCACTGCTGGTTGAGCGCCTGGGCGGCGGCAGTGATCGGAATCTCGCGCACGATCTGCGACGGCACGGCCTTCTTCGACGGATCCCACGGCAGCGCCGGCGGCTCGTTGATCGGCCGATCGGCCTTGGCGTCATAGAAAAGGTACGGCCCCTTGCGCTCACTCATAGGCGTAGTCTTTTCCGGCACGTTGCGCACGTGCTCGAACGTCGACCACACCCACTGCTGCGCGTCCTGGGTCTTGTGCACGATGTGCAGCCCGACCAGGCCGACCTTCTGTGCACTGCACGACTCGGGAATGAGCGCCCCTTTGTCCGGATCGTCATTGCCCGGGGTATAGACCAGGGCATCGACGGCATGGAACTCATCGGCCTTGTCGCTTGCATCAAGGACCTTCCAGGCCGACTTGACCATGATCGCGCCGACCCGCTTATCCTCGTTCGAACCGCAGGCAAAGGCGATGCGGTTGTCGCTCTTGCCGAGGAACGCCTGTTGCCCCTCCTTGCTGTAAAGGCCGTTGTTGACGATATCGTCGAACATCGGCTGGTTGACCATGATCGCGTTGCGCGTGTACTGCCCGCTCTGGTCGACCAGTGGGCCGGTCTTGAACGGCTGGATGAACTCATCGAGCACTCCGGCGACCTTGCCCATCTGCTGCAGCACAGGCAGGTTGCCCTTGCCCTCACAGGCCGCGGGAAGCGGGGCTTTCTCGTGCCAACCTACAGGTTTCTGCCCCTTGGGCAGGAAGATCTCGTAACTCTCCTTCCACGACTCCCACACCGTCGTTGTGTTCGGCTTGCCGATCGGCGCATCGGTGTCGGCACTGCCATCGGGCTTGGCCGGCCAGTTCAGGGCGACGAAGGTCTTCCACGACAACAGGTCGAAATCGTGCTGCAGGCTTTCAAGGGTAGGTGTGGGCGGTACCACGACGGTGACATCGAAGGGAATCTGCGGCGACAGCACGGGGCTGTCTGCCACCGCGGCCACGGCCAGTACGCTGGTGAAGCCTGCACCCAGGCAGGCCAGGTGTTTCGGTCGTTTTCTCATTATCGTCTCCTCAGCAGATAAAGCGTCGGGACGACACAAGATGCGGGCCCTTCATGGTCCCAGTATTCAGCGTTATCCCTGACGCTGATTTGCAGGCTAGCTGGCCATTTGCCACAGGAAAAATAATCGGATTAACGGTAGGGTTATTGCCCTGCCGTACCGATCAGGACACCTGTTTCACGGATGTAAAACGTTGTGAATTCCCGCGCACTGAAATCTTTACTTACATTCTGTTCTGCTACCGTCGAGCCGCCTCGAGGGTCGCCGAGCGTCCAGCAACGCTGACACGCCTTGCGCCCTTTCTGCCCCGACGAAAGGAGTTTCACGGCATGTCGACCAGCCCTCTCACCCGCAGCGCCGACACCAAACTGTCAGAGCCACGCGATCATAAGCCCGCCGCCACCTTCCGCGTGCTGCTCGCCAACAGCGAGCGCAACGCCGACAGCTACCGCAGTGCCAAGCCCGACGAGCAGATGCCCACGCTGGGCGAGCTGGCCGCGATCGAAGCGCCCGGTGCCCAGGGGGCCGACACCGTGCGCTACGTGACGGCCGCAGGCGACCATGTGCTGGTCAGCAAGGCCACCACCCCCAAGCTCTACCAACAGATCGTCGAGGCCCGCCCGGCACTGGAGGCCATCGCCAAGAGCAAGCAGGACGGCTACGAACTGCTCGGCAAGGACGCCCAGGCCCCCGCCACCCTTGGTGACTACAAGGCCATCGGTGCCGCTGACGAAGTCGGCCCCGGCCTGATCCGCTACCAGACCGCCGACGGCAAGGCCTACATAGTCGCCGAGCAGGACAACCCTGACCTGTTCAAACAGGTCTCGCAGGACTACAAGGCACTTTCGGGCATCAACCGCAGCATCGCCGATGGCTACCAATGGGCCGGGGCCGACCAGCAGGTGCCCGGCACGCTTGGCGACTTCCGCGCCGTGGGCCCCGCCGAGGAAGTCGGGCCGGGCGTGATCCGTTACGAGACCCAGGATGGCAGCAAGTACGTGGTGTCCGAACGCGACAATCCCGAGCTGTTCAAGGCCGCCAGCAGTGCCTACGACAGCCTCTCGGGCCTGCAGGCCAGCGAAGCCGACGGCTACCGGCGCGCCACCGACAATGAAGTCTGGCCGCCCTTCGACGGTACGGCCATCGGTGCCCGCGACGAGGTGGGCCCGGACCTTATCCGCTATGAACACAATGGCGAGAAAGTCGTGGTCGCCCGCGACGACAACCCCAAGCTGTTCGATTACCTGGCCGGCCTGCATGAGGTCTACAGCGACCCGGCCAAGGCTGCCGACATCCGCACTGCACTGGACAACGGCGCAGTGCTGGCCGATGCCAACACACAGGCGCCGGGCCTGAACGACTACAAGGGTTTCGGCTGGACCACCGGCCAGGAAGACAACGTCCTCACCTACGAAACCCACGACGGCACCAAGGTCGTGGTCTCGCGCGACATCGCGCCGGAGCTGTTCAAGCAGGTGGCGACCGCCAACGATACCTGGGGCAAGATCCACGACAGCGAGAAGGACGGCTACAAGCTGGCCGGCCCCAACGATTTTCTCAAGAACAAAGACATGTCTTTCGGCTCGCCGGACGAGCTGGGCGATGGCCTGATCCGCTTCGAGACCGACGAGGGCAAGTTCATCGTCTCCAAGGAGCTCAGCCCACAGCTGTACGACGAAGTGCTCGGCAAATGGGAAGGCTGGACCAAGGGCGAGGTCGATGAGACCCGCAGCAAGTACAACCTGCCGCCGCGCGAGGAGCTCGATGCGCTCAATCTCAAGACCGGGGTCAAGGCCGATGAGAAGGACGCCTCCTCGCCCGAACTGACCGTGGGCGAGTTGGCCACCAAGGAGCTGCTCGACAGCTACCGCAAAGGCGTGCAGGACGGCTCGATCGCCAAGGACGACCCGCGTGCCAAGCTGGTCCGCGCCCTCGAGGCGCAGGCCGCCTACCAGAACGGCCGCGGCATCACCGGCTACGAGGAAGAGCCCGGCGCCTTCGGCGGCACCTGGCGGGTGTTCGACAAGGAACAGACCGCGCTCACCTCCGCCGACATGCACGACATCATCGACGGCGGCAAGCTCAAGGAGCAAATCAGCACCCTGTTCGCCGACGAGACCATCCAGAAGGACTACAAATCGAAGATGGACGATGCGCTCAACCGCATCCCCAACAAGGACGAGGTCAAGCAGAAGCTGCTCGACCTGACCAACAACCCCGACTACATCGCCTACCTCAAGGACCTGCAGAAGCAGGGCAAGGACCACGAGGCCAAGGAAGACCTCAACAATACGCTCTCGGCCTTGTCGTTGCTCGATCCGGAGGCGGCCACCAAGGCGGCCCAGTCGATCCAGGCCGACGGACTGACCAGCGACCTCAATGACCTGGTCGGCGACCCGAGCAAGATTTCCGACGAGAACAAGGAGCTGGCCACCAAGGACCTGTTCGGCCTGCTCAAGAGTGTGCTCAAGGGCTCACTGCTGGACATGCCGCGCCGCACCCAGGAAGTCATCGAGAAGTTTCTCGAAGAGGGGCTGCAGGGCAAGCAGAAATCCTCGGTGGTCACCAAGGTGCTGGAAGAGCTGTCGCAGATCGACATGGCCAAGGGCAGCATCAGCGAAGCCGACCTCAAGACCGTGCTGTCCAAGCCCTACGTGCCGATTGCCGACCGTGGCACCCTCGGCGAGGTGTTCAGCGCCCTCAACAGCAAGGGCATCCTCGGCACGCTGGGTGCCGGAGTGAACCTGTTCTCGGGCATCTATCAACTGGTCGGCCAGGGCGGCAAGCTGGGTGAGACCTGGCAGCAGCGTCTGTCGATCGCCAAGGACTTCGTCAGTTTCGCCGGCGCCGGCAGCCACTTCGCCAAGGTCGGCGATGCCATCGGCGGGCTGGTCGGCAAGAGCGGGTTGGTCGACTTCCTCGGCCTGGACAAGACGCTGCCGGAGATCTGGGGCAAGGGCGGTATTCAGGAGCCGAAATTCGAGTTCAAGCTCAGCGAGCTGCCGGCGAGCACCAAGGCCAAGATCGCCGAAGCGCTCGATACCCTGCCCGGCAGCAAGCTGGGGGACTTTTCCGATGTGCTCGGTGACGGCGCGGGCAACGCCAACGCCGCCAAGAACGCCTATGGCGGCATCACCCAGCGCCTGGAGGACGCGGTGTCGGCCTCCGGCACGGTCAAGCTGCCACCGGGCAAGGCAGCGAAGATTGCGGGTTCGGTGATCAAGGTACTGGGCCCGGCCACCGACCTCGCCGGTGGTTTCGCCGACATCGTGCTGGGGGCCTTCACCATCAAGAACGCGATCAAGGATGGCGACCCGCTGGCCAAGGCCTCCGGTGGCCTGCAGATCGCCGGCGGCGCCTTCGGTGCCTCGGCCGGTGTCCTCGGCGCTGCCAGCCTGTTCGGTGCAGGCACGGCTGCAGCGCTGACCGGGCCGTTCTTCCTGGTGGGCGTGGTGCTGGGGGTGATTGGCGGGATCATCGGTTACTTCGTCGATCACAACAAACGGCAGAAGGCCAGTGAGAAGGAAAACGACTGGTATCGGGATTTGGCGGCCGATGGGTTGTTGCAGGGCGACTGGGCGGACAAGGTCGAGTATGCCCACTATTCGATCCACCATTATGGCGACCGCGAGGCGCCGGAGGATGACAGCCTGTTCCGCTTCCAGGAGGCCGAATGGAAGCATTTCGACGAGACGCCGCAGAAGAATGGCTCGTCGAGCAACCGCCTGGACGACAAGTTGCACGTGGATCATTGAGCCACTGATTGCAATCCATCCCTGTGGGAGCGGCGGTTCGGCGCCCCGACTTGCCCGCGAAAAGAACGCCGCGGTGAATGGCACCGGCTTCGCC